>CBFGMW010000520.1:0-2542 GCA_965649925.1 uncultured Fluviicola sp. | reverse complement strand
CTTTGGAGTTGTTCCTACAGCATTTTCACGCTGCTCGGAAACTTCAATGATCAGAACGGGCTGTTGTTTCTTCAGCAGTTCTATTCCGCCTTTCAACACTTCAAGTTCAAATCCTTCCACATCTATTTTGATCAAATCGATTTTGTCATTTTGAAAGAGAAAGTCTATAGTATCAACAGGAACCTCCACTCCGTTTTTCCCATCCTGGGAAAGCAACGATGCTCCACCTCTATTGACATTCCAGTTCTCGAAAAGCGTCGCAGTTCCCTGGGTTTCTCCAAGTGCAAGCGGAAAAATTGCTACATTCTCACATTTATTCAAAGCCAGATTGTGCTGCAAAATTTCCTGTGTTTTCGGATTGGCTTCAACAGCAAAAACCCTTCCCCTCTCACCAACTTGTTTCGAAGCAATACTCGACATCAAACCAATATTTGCACCAATATCGAGGAAAATACTTCCTGGTTTCAAAAACTCATGCAAGAGTTGAATAGTTCCTTTCTCGTATGTCCCGGTTTCAAAAAGTGACAACTCCACTCCATTGTCGATAGATGGATCAATCAGCAATTCCACTCCATGAATGGTTTTCAAAACATGTTTACCGGCCTTTTCCGGAGAAGGAAGCAGTAATTTGGGAAGAAGGACCGACAATCGTCTAATTCCACGGATATCGAGATCACGTAAACCGGAGATTAGTTTATGGCGCAATAAAAACGAACGGTGCGGGACAGACATAAAAATTACTTCAGGCGAATGTAGTGTTTTTGTCGCTCTCATACTCCGATTTATTACTTTCGTAACCAAACATCGGTCGTTCATCACAAATAAAACCAATCATTATCGTATTCGAATAACTTTGATCTGTTAGCGCTCGCGCGATTTAAAATTATTATTAATAATATGAAAACAATACAACTACTTTTTTTATGTACGCTAGGGATTAGCTCTGGCACAAAAGCTCAAACCATTTGGGGAGCGGGATCGGGAAATGCAACAACTGAAGCCATCGGAGAATTTGCAAATGCGTTTGGTACCACAAATGCCTGGACAGCAGTAGACATCACTCCAAATGCATTTTGGGTGCGCACTCTTTCAGGAGTTAGTCAGGGAGCCTATGCCACGGGATCGACACCAATTAACTCACCATCTATGGCCAATGGAGTTGCTTTGTTTGATTCCGATTTCATGGACAATGGTGGTACACAAGGTGCTTTTGGCACAGGTACTTGTCCGTCACCTCATCGTGGAGAACTTCACTCACCAGCAATTGATTTAACCGGATACACCGATATTTCGTTAAACGCCAAATTATACCTGAATTACCGAAATTTCGCTATTACCGAAATTTCTATTGGTTTTTCCAGTGACGGAGG
This sequence comes from uncultured Fluviicola sp., assembly GCA_965649925.1. Classification (GTDB taxonomy): domain Bacteria; phylum Bacteroidota; class Bacteroidia; order Flavobacteriales_D; family Crocinitomicaceae; genus Fluviicola. The sequence goes on along the minus strand of CBFGMW010000520.1, from coordinate 1,172 downwards.
TGTTACATGGAATGATTTTAGTATCGATCAGGGGGTAGCGGTTAATGCGGCATTTGCTCCAGCATTTATCACCGTTCCATTGACCGATGTTACAGCAGGAATTGCTAACTTGGGTAACTGTAAACTGCGATTAACTTTTGATGGAGATTATTATTATCTGATGATCGATGATTTGTCTTTGGAAGTTTCGTGTGTACCTCCGACTGCTCCAGCCAACACAACTCTAAGCTCAGATATATGCTCGGGGAATTCTGCAACATTAAGCGCAACTGGTTCAGGTACTTTAGGTTGGTATGAAGATGCAAGCGGAACTGTTTATTTGAGCGGGGGAAATAGTTTCACCACTGGTGCCCTTACCTCGGATACTACGTTCTATGTTCAGGACAGCACGTGCAGTGCCGGGCCTTTGACAGCAATTTCAATTCATATCAATCAACCAGCGAGTTACAGTCAAAATATTACTCTCTGCCCGAATGAAACTCTTACCGTAGGAAACTCCGTTTACAATTCAGCCGGGACTTATACAGATGTGCTATCAACTATATCTGGCTGTGACAGTACGGTAACCAGTACTATTTCAATTTCAAGTGTAGATGTATCCGTTGCTGCTAACGGCATGACACTAACGGCAAATGCTAATGGTGCAACTTATCAGTGGATTGATTGTGATAATGGTTCTTCATCAATCAACGGGGCAACCAATCAGTCGTTCACGGCAAATGTCGACGGATCTTACGCTGTTATTGTTACCATGAATAACTGCTCAGACACCTCAACATGTGTTACAGTGAGTGATTTAGGTGTTGACGACAATAACGTATTTCAATGGGTAGTTTCTCCAAATCCAACCAACAACTTTATAACCGTTGAAGCGAGCGAAGAAATTATCCTGATTGAATTACTTTCTGTTGAAGGAATGTTATTGAAAGTAGCTGATAGTTCAACAATATCGGTAACTGATTATCCGTCAGGAATCTATTTATTGCGAATTCTGACAAATAAAGGAGTAGCTATAGCGCGTTTCATAAAGGAATAAATATTCCCCCCATACTCTTCCGGAACAACCGCTCTTTTGAGGGCGGTTGTTTTTTTGGTCAAAATGGGAATTTCAAAGAAACAACAATTCAGTAAAGCTAGCTGAATTATATCTTAATCGGACGAGCAATTGCAGC
>CBFGMW010000519.1:0-2542 GCA_965649925.1 uncultured Fluviicola sp. | reverse complement strand
CCGGCATTTCTTTATAGCCCTCGAATTGTTCCTGTTTCATCCATGAAAACAATTCCGGTGGTGCAACATTGAAATCGACAGACCGGAACAGATCGCCGATTTTTTCTTCATTCCATTGAAATGTTTTGCGCAGCTTGTAAAAGATGAAATTGTTTTCCATGTGGGCAAAGGTACGGTTACAATCTCAAATTTACATTGACAGGTTCTTTTTATTAGCCACGAATGCACGAATTTTTATTTTTCTCAATAGTTAATACTATGAAATTGTGAATCTGCCTTTGGCAGATTGAATTCGTGGATTCGTGGCAATATTTGCTGGCTTAACAGTAGATAGCCTACAATTATAAAATGATCAGTTTTCCCGAAGAAATTTTGGTATTATCTGTCTGGTTTTTAAACTGGAAAAAGTAAACTCCGGCAGGTAAATGATTCAAATCTAGTGTTTGTTCCGTATAGGTAATGTTTGTTTTGAAAACCGTTTCTCCGGATGTGTTTTGAATTTCTAATTTCCCTTTCAGTCCTTTCGGATTTGCAACCTGAACCCGGCCCGTTCCCGGATTTGGGAAAATGGAGATCAACGACTCGTTTAACTCATCAATTCCGCTGTAAAAATCTACACAACCAATAATTTCTGTCAATGTAGCTGGTACTTGCGTTATATACAGGTCACTGAACGTTGCAGCGGACATAGTTGTCAAAGAAATTGGAGTATCGGCTGGTGTAAGCGGGCTAACAGAAACAGATCCATTATCAGATACACATGAAATTTTAGTGCCTGCAGAGTCAATTCGGATCATGTTTCCGTGAGGATTAGCGAAAAGTGACTTAACACCGTAATTCGGGCCGAATCCACTGATATACATGCCGTTATTTTCTCTGCTAGCTACATCGGTTGTGTTATTCTCAATGCCAAATGTATGAGTGTCGAGGCTATTCACACGAGTTACAATTAATTTGCTTAGAGAAAAATTACCAAGTGTAATAGCCAGGGTTGAATCATAGATCTTTGCAAGATCCAAATCCTCAATTTCTCCAATTCCAACATTATTGTAAGTATTCAATGACCGAATCGTTCCGCTATGAGACAATGTTAGAACTACTGGCTCAGAAAGGTTTAACCTGCCTGCTGACCAGATACTGTTTTCATTCAGTTCCGTTTCGTACAATTGTACATCACTTACTGTGTTTGACCAAAGAAAGGTTCCGTCTTTTTCTGTTGCAAAAACAATTCCCTTCGTTGAACCGGAAGTAGCATATACCGTTCCTGTGAAGATTAATGTGTCTCCCAATTCTTTCATATCCTGAATTTCGAGTCTTTCGCCCGCAATTTTAAATGAGAAAGAAGCTAACTGCACACCATCCGTATCGAATTCAATGATAGCCGTTTCACCTGTTTGTTCGTCTGACCCAACTACCCACAATGTTTGTTCTGCAGATTCAATAATGTCAGTACACTTGAAGAAACCAGGGGCCGGAGTAAATACTCCTTTCGACCAAATTACAGTTCCCTGGTTATTGAGTTTTGCTACAACACCCACATTTGCACCAAAGCCTTGCAGAAGTACACCTCCGGAAACATAATATTCATTACCTGAAGTTATTACTGCTTCCGTGAAATTGAAACCAGTGGCCGGTTCACCGTCAATAAGATATTTGGATGCGCTTATGACGTTTCCGAGACTGTCTGTATATGTAAACGCGGCATAATCGAAATCCGCACTTCCAACCTGAATAACATGACCGTTTGACTCAACCGCAAGTGCTTCCACTTTATAGCCGACACTATTGTCATAAACTTTTGAATAAAGAGAGTCCTGAGCAGTTAAAGCTGAAGAAAGCGTTAAGAACAAACTGGCAATGTAGTATTTTTTCATAGGTGCAATTTAGAAGCGTAAACTTACAATAAACCCCTTAATTCTCCAATTGCGTGACAGGAATTGTCTCAGGCTAAATGTTCTGAATATTTGTAGTTTAATAACTTTAGTGAATGTTTGCAGCCAAAATGGATTGAACACCTTATTTTTGCACTAAAATTCAGCAAATTGAAAAGATTTTTTAGCTCTCGTTGGTTCAAAATTCCATTTTTTACACTTACGTTTATTTTCGCAGGAATAGGGTTCTTTCTAACCGTTTCGTATTTGGCAATTACTTTCCGCTGGACAGATGATGGTGGAATTGTAGATTCAAATAACCGTTATTTTCAGTCGATTCACGATAAGTATAACCAGGATTTCAAATCAGACAGTTCTACCGTTGTAAAACAGCAATATGAAGCCCTGAGCCGGATCATTGTTTTGAACGAATATTATCCGAAAAATGCGCAGCATATTCTTTCGGTTCTTCAGCAGGGTGCAGACCAGGTAGAAGTATTAAGGATGCTGGATGCGGTAGATTTGCAGTTGATGGATAATAACGCATATCAGCGTGCAATCCGCAAAATCAAAGGAAAAGGAAATCGTTCCAGGCGTGTAAGTGGAAAAAGCGCATTCGAATGGATGAATATTTCAGAATGGCAGGATTTTAAAATTGCGGTAGCGAAAGA
>CBFGMW010000518.1:0-2573 GCA_965649925.1 uncultured Fluviicola sp. | reverse complement strand
TAGAGTCTATCTTCACGTCTTTAGAGTGCGTCTTCAGAGTTTTAGAATGGGTTGGAAAGTTTTTAGAGTCAATCTTCACGTCTTTAGAAAGCGTCGGAAACATTTTAGAGCCGGTCGAAAAGTTTTTAGAGTCGATCTTCACGTTTTTAGAACGCGTTGGAAACATTATAGAGTGGGTTGAAAAGTTTTTAGAACCGATCTTCACGTCTTTGGAACACGTCAGTAAAATTTTGGTGGAGACAGTTCATACTCCTTTTTCAATCGGTATAATTCTTGTTAAGAGTGCCTGCAAATGATTATTTTCGAACACTAATACCCGTACAATGAAACTACTTGCTTCCCTGCTGCTGCTTTTCTCATGTTCCTTTTCTGTTTCTGCCCAGTTCGATGATGATTCAGATCTCGATTCACCCTTGATGAAGGCCGTGAAAACCAATAACCTGGCATTGGTTAAAAAATTGGTTACTGAAGGAGCCGATATCAATGAAGACAGTGAACGCGGCTGGAAGGATGTTCCGGTAGACGTGGCCGTACAAAATAATTATCAGGCAATTGCGCTGTATCTCCTTGAAAACGGAGCAACTTCCCGCAGGTATTTCTATTCTGCCGTTAGCCAGGGAAATCTGGAATATATTAAGAAATTGGTCGAATATGGTTACCGCGATAGTGAATCTGTGCTCGCTGCGGTGGAAACAAATAATGCGGCTTTGGTTGAGTACCTTGTTGGACAAGGTTTTGACGTTAATTTCTCCCAGAAGCGAAGAACGGGTTTGTTCCGTAAAGAATATGTTTCACCTATGGATGCTGCCACTTCCGGTGGAAACTCTAAGATTATTCTGGCGCTGGTGAAAGCCGGTGCCCCCATTGATCAGGCGTTTACTTTTGCCTGTTACGCAACTGACCAGCAACTTGGGATACAAATTCTAGGGTTGAAAAAAGACCTCGATCTGCTTCACCAAATTGCAGTTTCACAAGACAACCTGGTATTGGCGAGAAAGGCCGTTCAGTTGGGAGCAAACCCGCAAGCCATGAACGCCGATGGTTACAATGTGCTTCATATTGCCGCATTGAAAGGAACGGAACAAACCCTGAATTATGTCCTGAACGAATGTAAAATTCCGCTTGATTCTAAAACGTCGGCGAATGAAAACTGCCTGATGATTGCGGCCAAAGGGAAAAATTTTGCTTTGTTCTCTACTCTGCTGCAGAAAGACGCTTTCGGAATGGAGGAGGTAAACCAATATGGGGAAACGGTACTTTATTATGCAATTAATGCTGAAAGTGTTGAAATGATGCGTTTGCTTCTCGGTAAGAAAGCAGATGTCAACCACCGCGACAACCTGGGCGTTACTCCTGTAATGACTGCTCTGAAATCCGGGAAAACAATACTCTACGAACAGTTTACGGTAACTGACATCAATTTTACATTGAAAAGCAATCATGGGGTAGATTTGCTGGGTTATTACATGACCAATAACTATATCAAAGTGTCGGAAGTAGAGTGGTACGTTGAAAAAGGCTGCGATCCGAAAGGCTTGGATATCAACGGGGCAAATTTGGCCTATCATGCCGTGCGAACCAATAATCTGCCTCTTTTGGAAAAGATGAAAACCTGGAATGTGTCTCTTGATCCGAAAGACGGAAACGGGCGCTGGCCTTATTCTTACGGTATGGAAAGCGAGGTCATTCAGTTTGTGATAAACAACGGTGCAGACCCGAACCGGCTTGCCAGCAGCGGTGAGACTTATCTGCAGGCCGCATTCCGGAATAAAGATATTCAGCTGTTTGCTCTTGTACTGCGATCGGGCGCCAGTGCAAAGTTTGAAACTTCGTCAAACACGCCGTTCATCTTCTCGCTGTTAGATGACAAATACCTGGAATACCTGAAAATAGCAGTGGAATACGGCGCAGATGTGAATGCTAAGGATAATTGGGGTGACAATGTGCTTGAAAAAGCTATGGAGGACGATAATTCTACAGCAGTTGTAGCATTTTTGAAGACAGCAGGAGCGAAGACTCAGAAAGAATGGGCCGAATTTGAAGTGCAGCGCATGAAGGAAATGCAGTCGTTGGCGGGTTTGGTTAAAGCCGGGGATCTTTCTGCAATTACTTACCTGATGAACAAGTATCCGGACATTGTACTTACCAAAGATCAGATGAATAATTTGATCGTTCCGGCAATCCGCCAGGAAAACACCGAATTCATTGAGCGTTTATTTAGCCAGGGAATGCTGGCAACTACAACGGTTAACTTCGAACAGCAAACCCTTGCGCACATTGCCGTTATAGAAGGAAAACTGAATTTACTGAAGCTGTTTGTAAATAAAGGCGCCGATCCGCTTGCTGCTGATGCTTATGACAAAAAGCCAATCGATTACGCGAAGAATAAAGAAATCAAATCTTATCTGAAGGAGCAGGCTAAGAAGAAGAAGAAGTCTTGAAGCTGCAGAAGACTGAGAGCAATCGTCTGCGGTCCATTTCCGTTTCCTCGTTTCCTATGTGCCTCCTATGTTTTCTGTGTTGCTCCTATGTTTGTCTCAGTCATTATTTTTATAGAAAAGTGAAAAAGGAGC
>CBFGMW010000517.1:0-2574 GCA_965649925.1 uncultured Fluviicola sp. | reverse complement strand
ACGCACGGCATGGAAGCCCGCGAACCGCTCCGCGCGCACCTCGGGCAGCAGATACCACGCCCCTTTCATTTCTCAAACTTTAGTGTGTAAATACTCTCACCTGATTTATCTCAAATCTATCACTTAAATGTTTAAGTTTTGGAATCTTTTTGAATAGTATAGTTAAAAAGAGTACATATTATTTCAAATGGACCCAAGTGATTGAAAGGATGAGAAAAGTTGTTTTCAAAAAAAGTCCCAACTCAGACGAATTGGGACTCTGCATTTTTACAAATTTGTTCCACCGGAAACTTCAATGCGCTGTCCGTTGATCCATCGGGATTCATCCGTGCATAAAAACGCAACTACATCTCCAATGTCATCCGGCAAACCGGCACGACCTAAAGCTGTTGCCGAGGCAATCATTTTGTTGTAATCTGCATTGTCTCTTACTGCTCCTCCGCCAAAATCCGTTTCAATAGCTCCCGGAGCCACACAATTTACACGAATTTGACGCGGGCCTAACTCTTTGGCCAGGTATCTCGACAACTGCTCAACTGCTGCTTTTAACGATCCGTAAACAGAATAGCCGGGCGCCGTAAATCGTGCCAGGCCACTGGAAATATTTATAATTCCACCGCCATCATTCAGATTCGGCACAATCAATTGAGTCAGAAAAAATGGTGCTTTTAAATGGATATCTGTCAATGTGTCAAAAACCGACATTTCAGTTGTCCCCAAAGGAGTTGGCAAACCAATTCCGGCATTGTTCACTAAGAAATCCAGTTTTTCTGTATTGAACCTTAACTTTAACGAGCTGTTTAATTCGGAAACAAACTGCTCAAAAGTATCTGCTTTTGTTGTGTCCAATTGAAGCGCAAATGCATCCACTCCTTTAGCAAGAACTTCGGACACCACTTTATCCGCCTCCAATTTGTTGGTATGATAGGTAATCACTACATTGATTCCTTTATCAGCCAATTTATTTGCCATGCTCCTTCCCAAGCCACGACTTCCACCTGTAATAAGTGCTGTTTTCTTTGTTTTCATTTGATTTTAATTTGTTTGAACAAAATTATGTCAACTATCATCCCTGCTTATTGCGAAGGACAATCCATAATTTGCAAAAATCAAACAATCAGGAACGAAACGAAACAGGTGTCATGTCAGCGTGTTTTTTAAAAAAGTTGGAAAAATGAGCTACCTCTTCAAAGCCCAGGCAATAGGCAATTTCCGAAACAGTCCAATTCGTTTGCTTCAACAAGATCTTTGCTTCCTGGGTGATTCGATTGCCAATCACTTCCGTCGTTGTCCTACCCGTGATTTCTTTCAGCACCTTATTCAAATGATTGACATGAATTGACAATCGATCTGCGAAGTCTTTTGCCGTTCGCAATCCAATTCGCTGGCGATTCGATTCAATGGGAAATTGTCTTTCCAACAATTCAACGAACAAAGAGCTTACGCGTTCAGAAGCGGAGTGTTTCGGATACAACACAGATGCCGGTTGAAGCTTTTGACCAAGGTGAATCAATTCCATTACATAATTGCGAATCAGGTCGTATTTGAAAGCATAATCAGAAACAAGTTCCGTGGTTATTTTCGCAAAAATCAATCGGATATTGGATGCCTCTTCTTCCGTCAACTCAAAAACCGGAGTTCCGCCGGATTGAAAGATCGGCAATTCATCTACTGAAACTCCGGAGTTTGATTTTGTAATAAACTCTTCCGAAAAAACGCAAAAACAACCGCCCTGATCATCGTCCTGCGGAATGTAATTGTATGGAACTTTTGGTGTGGCAAACAGTAATCCGTACTTCTCAATATCAATTACTTTATCTGCATATTCGGCTTTATTTTTTCCTTCGATCAAACTTACCTTATAATATAACCGACGATTATAGGGCATCCCACCCTTCTTCTCCTTTAACTGCCTCTGCAACTCTTTTATATCAAAAACATTGAAGTGCCCAAGCTCCTTGCCTATTCCTTCAGGAACTAAAGCAGAACCATTGCTGATTGACTGATAAAAAGCTTCCAGACTAATGAATTCCATTTTACTTAAATTGCGAAATTCAAATATACAAAGAGAAATGAAATGGTATTTAACTATTCAGATCCAACGCATCGGTTTCTTCAAAATCGACCCATTTCCCCATTTTCTTTTGAATGATTTTGAAATGGTGTTCGTCTTCGGGTGTCACGAAGGTCAAGGCCTCCCCAGTTGACTCTGCTCGTCCCGTTCTACCGATCCTGTGTACAAAATCTTTTGGTGAACGCGGTAATTCGTAATTGATCACAAACGGAAGAAATTCAATATCAATTCCGCGAGCGATCAGATCGGTAGCAACCAATACTTTCAAATGTCCAGCTTTGAAATTGCGGAGCGCTTTATTTCGTGCATCCTGGCTTTTCTTGCTGTGAATGGCTTGTGCATCAAAGTTGTTTTTACGCAGTTTTTCAACTACCTGATCGGCTTTAAACGTTGAACTGGTAAACACTAAAACCTGTTTCATGTTTCGGGAACGGATCAAATAACGCAATAACGGACCCTTTCGATCATCAGCAACGTGAAACGCCGTTTGTTTGATTTGG
>CBFGMW010000516.1:0-2580 GCA_965649925.1 uncultured Fluviicola sp. | reverse complement strand
AAACCACTTGTACCGGTTGGAGGAAAACCAATTGTTCACCGTTTGGTGGAAGACATTGCAGCAGTTTGTAACGAGCCAATTGAAGAGATCGGATTCGTGATCGGCGATTTCGGAACCGAGATTGAAAACGAATTAATCAAAGTCGCTGAGAAATTAGGCGCCAAAGGAACAATCTTCTACCAGGACAAACCATTGGGTACCGCACATGCTGTTCTATGTGCGGAAAAATTACTTGACGGACCGGTTGTTGTGGCTTTCGCAGATACTCTTTTCCGTGCAAATTTTACAATCGACCCGAACGCAGACGGAATTTTGTGGGTAAAGCAAATCGAAGATCCAAGCGCTTTCGGAGTTGTTAAAATGAACGACGAAGGTGAGATCATTGACTTTGTGGAGAAACCGAAAGATTTTGTTTCTGATCTGGCCATGATCGGGATCTATTATTTCAAAAACGGTCTTGCTTTACGCGATGAATTAAACTTTCTTGTTGAAAACGGCATCATTAAAAGCGGCGAATACCAATTGCCTGATGCTTTGAGAAGAATGACTGAAAAAGGATTCCGGTTCAAACCGGGAGAAGTAGATGAATGGTTGGACTGCGGAAACAAGGAAGTTACCGTAATTACCAATCAGCGCGTTCTGGAATACGATAAGGAAAAAGGACTTGAGCTGGTTGACCCTTCGGCAAAATTGCTGAATTCAGTGATTATTCCACCTTGCTATATCGGTAAAGACGTTATTCTCGAAAACTCGGTTGTTGGTCCGCATGTTTCACTTGGAAAAGGTTCCATGGTTACCAATTCCATCATCAAAAACAGCATTTTGCAGCAGCATTCCATAATTATAGATGCAAATCTGAAAGACTCCATGTTGGGCTCACATTCCAAGTATAAAGGTTTGGCGCGTGACCTGAGTTTAAGTGATTACTCAATTATTGCCTGATGAAAAAATTCGTTGCGTTTACGCTTTTAGTTCTTGTATTTGCGCAGTGCAGATCTCCCAAGGATACAGCATCTGTCGTATCTGCATCGGATTATCCGTATATCCGGACTTTTCACTCAGCCGTCAGACTTAAAGCAAAAAGTCAATACAGAGAAGCTATTGTCGCTTTCGATTCTTGTTTTGCCGTACGTCCGACAGATGATGCAGCTGCTTATGGATTAGCTCAGTGCTACCTGGAGCTAAACGACCGAAGCAATGCTGCCAAATACACAGAACTGGCTGCTAAACTTGATCCGGATAATCGCTGGTACACGCAGGAACTGGCGTACATGTATTTCGAACAACAGAAATTTTCGGAATCGGCAGCATGTTTTAAAAAGCTTGTTACACTTGAACCGAGAAATGTTGACTGGTGGTACGGTTACGCCGAAGTTCTGAAAAGAACCAATAAGTATAACGAGGCCATTGACGCTTACAACAAAATGGAAGAGCAGATCGGGTCCATTCCGGATATTTCCATTCAAAAATTCAATTTATATGTGCTTTCCAAGCAGCCTGATAAAGGTGTTGCGGAAATAAATGAAGCACGCAAAACGTACCCGGATGACATTTCACTGATCGCAGCCTTAGTCGATTACTATTTTGGTACGCGGCAAATGGAAAAAGGTCAGATGATGCTGGAAGAACTAGTGAAAAACGACCCGATGAACGGCCGTGCTTATTTACTTTTAGGGGAACTTTATTCCAAGGAAAATAAAAAAGCCGAAGCATACCAGGCATACTCCAAAGCTTTCGCGGGCGAAGGAGTGACTATTGACCAGAAAGTAAATGTGATATTGTATTATTACGAAACGCAGCAGGTAATAGAAAAAGAAGTTTTCGAGCTGGCTAATTTGCTGATTGAGAAACATCCGACTGATGCCAAAGGATATTCCGTTCTCGGAGATCTCCACGTTCAGAACAAAACAAAAGCCGAAGCTTTAAAAGCATACAAAAAAGCACTTGAGTTTGATGATTCAAAATACCCGATCTGGAACCAGGTGCTCTTAATGGAATATGAGAACAGGGATTTCCAGAATTTATATTCCGATGCCCGAAAAGCCGCTGCCATCTTTCCTTCCCTCCCAAATATCCAGTTACTTTATACCATTTCCTGCAATCAGCTGGGGAGATATACCGAAGCGCTGAATGCTGCCGAAATAGGAAAAGAACTGGTCATAAACGATCCGGCACTTGAATCGGAGTTTTACGCTCAAATGGGTGAAAGCTATTTCATGCAGAAAAATTTCAAGCAGGGAATTGTGTGGTTTGAAAAAGCCATAGCAACAGATCCAACCAATTTACTGGCAAAGAATAACTACGCCATGAACCTGGCCATATCTAAAACGGATGTAGAAACCGCCAATGAACTGGTTCAGCAATTGATGACAGCCGCGCCAAACAATGCAGCGTTCATGGCAACAAAAGGGTTGGTTGAACTTCAGAAAAAAAATTATACCGAAGCATTTTCTATCTTAAAGAAAGTGAACGAATTGCAACCAAATGAAGCCAATTACGTAGAGTACCTTGGTGATGCTGCGTTTTTCTCCGGAGAGGTCACTCTGGCGGTTGAAAACTGGAAAAAAGCCAAAAATTTAG
>CBFGMW010000515.1:0-2585 GCA_965649925.1 uncultured Fluviicola sp. | reverse complement strand
ACAAAACCTGAAATATTTCCTTGGGTTAGTCTGCCTGTTTGCCAGCTACTTTCTCATTAACTTTTTTACTCCGTTTACCTTCGTTCCGAGTGGCGATGTGCTCACCATGTGCATTTCCATTTTTCTCATTTACCTGGTTGGGTTGGGGTTTTATTACATGCATAAGAATATCCTCGACCGCAACCGCCGCTTCCTTACTGGAATGTTGGAAAAGGACGATGAGATCCGTCACCTGAAGGCACAGCTGAATCCGCACTTCCTTTTTAATGCGCTGAATAATCTCTATGCCACTTCGCTCACGGATCCGAATGAAACGCCCGACAAGATCCTGGAACTTTCCGATTTGCTGCGTTACCAGATCGAGTCTTCAAAAAAAGAACGGGTTTCAATCTCCGAGGAAATCGACTTTATACGGAAATACCTCAGCTACGAGCAAAACAGGAGCCCGAAGCTGACAGTGAATTTGTCAACCAACGTGGCGAGCAACCAGCTCATGCTTTCACCCATGCTATTTATGCCGTTTATAGAAAATGCCATCAAATACAGCAGTGGGACCGAACACCCTACTGTTTCGTTATCGATAAGCTCCGACCGGAGAACGCTGACATTCAAGATCCGGAACAATTACAACCCGGGAAGAGGCGAGTTTTCAGGCACCAACACCGGGATCTCAAACACGAAGCAGCGACTCGATCTGATGTATAACAACAATCACCGCTTAATTATTCATGATTTTGAAGATATGCATACAGTGAAATTGATCCTTGTATTGTAACGAAATCGTATCTTGTAAACATGAAGTACAAATGCTTGATTGTGGATGATGAAGCGCCGGCGCATTTAGTGCTTCAGGCTCATATTGCACGCACGGAACAACTTGAGGTGATTGGTGATGTATATGACGGCCAGGAAGCCCTGGAGTTTTTGCGCAACAACCGGGTAGACATTCTCTTCCTTGATATTGAAATGCCGCGATTAACCGGGCTCGAGCTGCTGGAATGCATGCCTTATTCGCCATCAGTAATTCTCACAACCGCGTACAGCAATTTCGGGTTCGAAGCGTATCAGAGCGGTGTTGTTGATTATTTATTGAAGCCGATCTCTTACCCGCGTTTCCTGAAAGCCATCAACAAAATTGTTGAGCGGCCGCTGCCGAAGAAAGAGCCGGAACAATTCCCGGAAATAGAAGTAAAGCACGAAGGAATCCTGAAGTCGATCCGAACACAGGACATTCTGTATATAGAAGCAGTTGGAAATTACATGCGTCTTCACCTGGCAGCCGGAAAACCATTGTTGATCACTCAGACTATGAAATACATTCTCTCCGTTCTTCCACCGCATTTCATCCGTATCCACAAATCCTATATCGTGAAACGCGAAATCATCACCGAATTCCGGAAAACAGAAGTCGTACTTGCCAACGGAACAGTATTGCCGGTTGGAAGAAAGTATTCGGTGTTGTTGGAGTAAAATCAATGCTTTTTTCGAAGGCGAATCATTCTCCCCCTTTGGAGGGGGACTAAGGGGGAGGGTAGTTTTCTCTTTGGATTTTGCACTGAAGAATAGATTGGTTATCTTCAATGGTATGACTAATTATTCTCATAACTTCTACAATAAAAAACTTGTCGACTTTGCTCAGGAACTCCGAACTGAGAGTGTTTCCAAGGCCGAGAAGTATTTATGGAAAGCTATACTTTCAAGAAAACAACTTGGCTTTGGTTTTAAACGTCAGCGACCAATTGATAGATTCATAGTAGATTTTTGTTGTCAGGAACTGAACCTGATTATTGAAATTGATGGTAACTCGCATTTTCATAAACCGGAATATGATGCTTACCGACAAAAAAGATTGGAGGATTTGGGGTTTACAATTGTAAGATTTTCAGAAGGTGATGTATTGAATAATATGGACATTGTGATTACTCAATTGCAGCATGTAGTCTATAGTTTATCAGAACAAAAAGGCCCTCCCCCTTAGTCCCCCTCCAAAGGGGGAGATTCCGAATAGTCTTCTATAAACAAGTCTAATTCTCCTTAACGAATTACATCTTAAGAGTTTTTTGCGAAGTGTTAACGAAGCTAATTCGTGCATTCGCGGCAAAATGATATCCCGTGAATTCTTCCGCGGCGGCGGATAGGAAACAAAAAAAAGGATCCTCATTGAGAATCCCTGCTTCGTTTTTACCGGAGAAAAAACTTATTTCACTTTTTTTACTCTCACGGCGTTCCAGCCTTTCTGGCCTTTTGCGCGTTCGTAAGTAACTTTATCGTTTTCGTTGATTACTTCGCTCATTTCAGATTGGTGAACGAATAAACTTTCCTGTGTTTCAAGATCTTTGATAAATCCGTATCCTTTCGAAGTGTTGAAGTGGATCAATTTCCCCTGACGAGTAAGGTCAACCGGTTCATCAGAACGTTTCGGAACCCCGATCTCAATATCTTCAGCATCGATTTTTGCGCGGTTAGCCGGATCAATAGGAGCATCAACGATGTTTCCGTTCTCATCCAGGTAAGCCATCATGCTTTCCAACGATCCGCCAGTTGAATTCGCTTTACGCTCTTGCTTTTTAACCTCCTTGTCTTGA
>CBFGMW010000514.1:0-2592 GCA_965649925.1 uncultured Fluviicola sp. | reverse complement strand
TGGAAAAGAACTCAATGTCGAAGGTAATAGGATAACGGGCTGCCGGCTGGAAAATGAAATACACCTGTATCCAGGATGCAGAAAATCCAGAAGTTTCCGCATCGATAATTCCTGCCTGGATTACAGAAGATGTTACAGTTCAGATTGATGCTACAGATAATATAGCGGTTGATAAAGTATATTGGACAGCTACAAGTTTTGTGAATGAAAGTCCTGTTCATTATCAGGGAACAAGTTCATTCGGTCACACATACGATGCTTTCTGGGAACAGGGAAACTGGGTGAATTACGCCGGAACATGGAATATTATGGGTGGTGCAGTTTATCAAACTGATGAAGCTAATGGAAACACCAGTTTCAGTTTGCCTTGTCCGGATAATGGCGAAACCGAGTTCTTGTTCGACTGGCAGGCATCAATTGATGGCAGCGGAACGAACAGAAGAGCAGGAATGCATTTCATGTGCAGTGATTTGACTTTACCAAACAGAGGAAATTCGTATTTCGTTTACCTGCGTGCCGATTCGGATGTGATTCAGATTTACGAAGTAACAAACGACGTTTTTGCTTTGGTTGAGAGTTTCCCTTTCGCTGTTACACCGGGAGTGATGTACAATATATCTGTTGCTTATTCTTCTGTTACCGGAGAAATCAAAGTGTTTGAAGATTATGATTATGTTGGAAGCTGGACAGATCCTACACCATTAACGCAAAGTCAGGGTGTTTCGTTGAGAAGCGGGAATTGTTGGTTTGGAGTGCAGCACGTTGCCGTATTATTGGCAACAACCGGAACAGAAAATGTGCTTGTTGGTCCGGGAGGGAATTTCTACAACTGTAACCCTAATCCTGGCTTTCCTGCCGGAAAAATTGTGACCGCCGCAATTGATGTAAATAACAACCTTGGATTCTATTCCGACGATTTCCACGTTGATTTCACCAATCCCGAAATAGCAATTCCTACGGAAGAATCTACTGATGTTGACACAATTGTCTATAATCTGAATGTCAACTTCTACAATCTGTCTGCCCAGGATCAGAACTCAGGTATTTCTTCGTCTATTCAGGCAGAAGTGCGACACGATGATGGAACTGTAATTGTTCCATTGTTCGATGTGACTGGTTTCAACATGTCTTTTGGTTTGCCCGGACTGATCAATATGGGGCATTATTCCATAACCGTTTATGCTTGTAATGGGGCAGGATTGTGTGATTCTGTGAGCAGCGACGGATTTATTTATATCAATGATCTTACTGTAAGTGAGAATGGGGCAGAAGACGTTCAGATTTATCCGAATCCGGCAGTTGAGAAAATAGCCATTGAACTTTCTAAATCGGAGACATTTGTTGTTATTGATGCGGCAGGAAGAACAATCAAGGCAGGAAATTTCGAAAGCGGGTTGAATTGGTTAAATATTCAGGATTGGTCGAAAGGAATGTATCATTTGGTCATTGGAAATTCCACATATTCCATTGAAAAAATGTAGTAGGGGAAAGTCTCGACTTTCCCCTACGGTGGTATTTTAAATTACAATACAGCAATCGCTGCTTCGTAATTTGGCTCGTCACTGATATTCGAAACCAATTCTGTATGCAGTACTTTTTGATTTTCGTCTAAAACAACAATTGCTCTTGCATGTAAACCGTTCAATTTTCCATCAATCATTTCCAATCCGAAATCCTGACCAAATGTTCCTTTTTTGAAATCAGAAAGCGTTTCTACATTGTCAATTCCTTCAGCGCCGCAAAAACGTTTTTGAGCAAACGGAAGATCGTGTGAAATACATAGAACTGTTGTGTTTTCCAATCCTGAAGCGCGTTGATTGAACTCTCTCACCGAAGTTGCACAAGTTGATGTGTCGATACTTGGGAAAATATTTAAGATTAAACGTTTTCCTGAATAATCAGATGATTTTGCTTCAGAAAGATCGTTTTTCACCAAAGTGAAGTTTGGAGCTGTTGTTCCAACTGCAGGTAATTCGGCATTTGTATTTACCGGATTTCCGCCTATTGTTAATGTTGCCATGACTATTTTATTTGGGATCGAAGTTAGCTATTTGGTTGCTATTTGCTTTCCAGAAAAGTTGAAACTTCCGTTAAATTTTCATTTTTCGTATAGCATCGTAGTGAATGACATTTTCCGATGTAAGATTTATTTACAAGCTCAAACTGAACAAGTGGTTGGTTGTTTTTCATCCATTTTTGAAGTTTCTCAGCATCTTTCTTTTTGTTACAGCCTAAAGTGGTTTCCCCGTATTTATATGCTCCAGGTCCGAAAACACCAATCCTGTTGTCTTTTTTCTTTAAAACAAAGTCGTTTTCGTTATATGAGATTAGCCAGCTTCGATTCGGAATTTGTGTAGTTCCTTCATAAAAGACTTTAATTAATTCCCCGGAAATCGCAGGTTCTATGAGACAGACTCTGAATTGATGAAAGTCCTTCTCGCAATTCATGACACTCTGAACAGCTATTTTAGTTCCTAAACTATGAGCTACAATGTTGATGTTTTTTGAGGTACTGTTTTCCAATATTTTTTTAAATGACTCGGAAACGTTATCCGCGTTCAGACCGGCAGTTTCATACATCTCAAAAAGCTC
>CBFGMW010000513.1:0-2598 GCA_965649925.1 uncultured Fluviicola sp. | reverse complement strand
CTGGAACATGATGAATGATCCCATTAAAGTAAAAGATTTTGGAATTCTTCATGTAAACCCGCAGAGTATTTCATTGTCAAAGCCAAAAATTAGTAACGATAGTCTTTACACAACACTTTGCTTACAAGCATCACCCGTTTTTGATCATAAAAACAGCATTGGCGAAAAAAAGCTTCCCGAACTTAAAACCACTACTAAACCTGCTTCCGACAGTTTCGACCTGAACGTAGGTTTGTACCTGAACTACGATTCGATCTCGAAAACCATTCAGCACTATGCCGGCGGGAAAGAATTAAAAATAAAGAACAAAACGATTATTTTCGACAGTATTTCGGTCACCGGGGCACAATATGACGAATTGGTAATTAAAGTAAAGTTTTCCGGATCTAACCGGGGAACACTGTATTTAAAAGGAACACCGAAATACGATCCGTTAACTGAATCAATTGCATTCACCAATGTGAGCTATGACCTGGCTACCAAAAGTTTGCTTTTAAAAACCGCAGACTGGTTGTTTGATGATCGCATAATCCAGGAAATAACGAAAGCGAGCAAACAGAATTTACGCCCGCAATTTGATAAAATGATCAAATCAGTAAACGATGCTTTTCACTACAATTTCAATGAATATAATATTCAGGGGGCCGTTCAAACAATTCATGTGAATGATCTGTCAACCCGAAAAGATGAATTATTCATGTATATTCAGATCACCGGGAAAATGAAGGTGGATAATTTCGGAAATTAATTTTTCTAACTATTGACCATATGAGCCGCCAATTTCGGAAAGCTTGAAAACAATTCATCCTTCAACTTATCAGAAACAGGTAAATCAGCAATGGCTTGTTTCATGCAGCGCAGCCACTCTTCTTTCGCATCTTCAGTAATTTTATGTGGCATGTGTCTCATTCGCATCTTCGGATGACCAAATTCTTTAGAATATAATTGCGGACCTCCAAAAAACTGAGTTAGAAACAGTTCCTGTTTTCTCTTTACCTCTTCTCTGTTGGTGCGAAATAATGGTTCAATTTTTGGAGACTGAAATACATACTCATAAAACCCATTGACTAATAACTTTATGTTCTCCGCTCCTATTTTGTCGTACAAATTCTCCATTCAACTACAATATTACAGGATATTTTTAAACAAGTTGACTCTGAATAGTTTAGTATTTCTATTTTTGCACCGAATGAAAACTGTTCTAGGAATATTTTTACTGTTACTCTCGTTCGTTTCCAAAGCGCAAGAATCTACTACTTCTGAAATAATCTCAGATTGTACCGGTGCGGCGAATATTTTGCAAGCGGGTTCATACTCTACAAATTTCACGGGTAAAGCCGGAGCCTATAAAGATCTTGATGCCTATCCTTCATTATCCTCAACTAAGGAATTAAACTCTCTTTGGTATTCATTTGTTGCCAGTTACGACGGAAGATTTACGCTTGATGCAAGCATTCCTGAAGGAACACTTCAAATGATCATATTCGAAGCAGTGAGCACCGATGCCTGTACGGAAGTTTTTCAGGGAAAGGCTGAGATAAGACGTTTGGTTCAAACAAAGGAAATGCACACCGGATTAAATTTGATAACCAATTCGAACACATTATACCCTATTGATCTGGTTGCAGGAAAGCACATTATGATTTGTTTTCTGACAGAAGCGAAAATGAAATCCAAATTAGATCTGCACATTGGATTTGACCCGACGGACGGAGAATTGAAAGAAACTGCCGAGGGCGGTAAACTACTCGATTTAAGAAAAGACAAATCGGTAGATGCGCTTCAAATATTGATTCGTGATGCTGAGACGGGAAATCCTGTAGTGGCAAATCTGAGTATTACAGGAATAAAAGATCTTACCGGCGTTTATCAGGCGTCTGATTTCTATCTTACGGTTGAGCGTTCAGGAAAAATTCAATTAAAAGTGGATGCAGAAGGGTATTTCTTCGTAGATAAAGACGAACCTGTTTCAGCAGGATCCGACAACGAAGTCATCATCTGGATGGAACCTTTGGGAGAAGGAAAGTCTATGCAGATTGACGAAATAGAATTCCAGCCCGGATCCTCCGAGTTTCTTTCCACTGCGGAACCTAAGCTGCGCAGACTGAAAGATTTCCTTGCTTTAAATGCCAATGTGAAAGTAGAAATCCAGGGACATGTACATGATTCCTCAGGTGAAAATTCGTTTGCCGGACAAAAATTATCGGAAGCACGAGCTAAACGAGTACTGCTTTGGCTGGCGGAAAATGGCATTGATAAAAACCGGATGACCGCCGTTGGTTATGGAAATACATTACCCATTTATCCTGAAGCCAAATTTGCCTATGAAGAACAGGCCAACAGACGGGTTGAGATAAAAGTTCTTTAACAAGGTCCCAAAAAAAAGAGTCACTCTCGCAACTCTCTTTCAATTAGTAATTCTTCTTCAGATTCCTAATTTTGAAATTAGATCCTCATCAACCATTTCAGGAATCGTTACTTTCAGTTTTGGTTCGAGTTCCATAGCGCGTTTGATTGCAAAGATTGCTCCTTCATTACGCGCCCAGTTTCTTCTGGCAATTCCGTTATTTACATCCCAATGCAGCATCATGGTTAATC
>CBFGMW010000512.1:0-2601 GCA_965649925.1 uncultured Fluviicola sp. | reverse complement strand
ACTTATTTCTGTGATCTGAAAATAGATGTTTCACCTGCAGTTCTTATTCCCCGGCCGGAAACCGAAGAATTGGTTGAATGGGTGAAGGAAGCTCTGCCTGCTGATTTTTCCGGACGAATAGAAGATTGGTGTACTGGCTCGGGTTGCATTGCATTAGCCCTTAAACAAGCCTTTCCGAAAACCTCTGTTTATGGAATCGATATTTCAATTGATGCTATTCACAGGGCAAAATCGAATGGAGAGAAACTGGATTTAGAGGTTCATTTCGAAGTTCATTCGGCATTGTCTGATGAAGATGCCTACACCGAATCTGTGGATGTATTAGTGTCTAATCCGCCCTATATTCCTGTTGATGAGCGGGAGAAAATGAACCGTAATGTGCGCGATTTTGAACCAGAAGTAGCACTTTTTGTTCCGAGCGATGAAGCACTTCTTTTTTATGAAGCATTGGGAAGCCAGGCTCAGCGCAGATTGAAACCCGGAGGTTTGCTCTTTTTTGAGCTGCATGAAGACTATGCCCATGAAACGAAAGAAGCCATGATTGCTCTTGGGTTTAAAAATGTGCAGGTACGCAGAGATCTGCAGGATAAACCGAGGATGCTGATGGCGACGAAGTGATACTTCGGCTCCGCTCAGTATCCCATTCGAACACGTCATAATCAGATGTTTTTATGATTAGAACGAGTCACTGAACCATTTGTAATTCAAAAATTAAAAGAAAGGTGACTGAGTCTGCCGCGGCAGAAAGTTCCTTTCTTCTCAATTAGCAAGCAGCTCCTGCCATCCAAACGAAGTTGCTCCAACGGAAACACGCATCGCATCAATGGTTTTATTCATTCTGTCGATTACAATTTTCGCTTCTTCTCTTGTGAGATATGTTCCGGCTAAAACATTCAATTCCTGTTTCATTTTCTGAATCACTGCGGCGCTTCGCATAGCACTCAGGTAGTCGTTTCCTGTTAAGCCGTATTTTTTAAGCTGTTCCCGGATAGAAGTGTTTTTAGGAGTCAGGTTTGTTTTCACCGGATCAGTGAATGTGTTCACTTCTAAAAGAATTCCGCGATTCAGGAAAATATTCAGCTGAGTTGTACGCAGGCGAATCATAGAACTATCCATCTTGTCAACTAAGTACGACTGCCATTCAATTCTTTTGTCGGCTCTGACGGTTTGCACACCATTCCACTCGCCAACACCGTTTCCGCGGCCAACTGCTTCAAAATTCGGTTTCTTAACCAGTAATCCTTCAAAAAACTGACGAACAGCCACGCTATCGTTTTGTGAGAAAAGGTTTTGCTGTAATTCCCAGGAATTGGATTGGAATACGTCCGTTAAATTCAGCTGAAGGCGCGCATCAAATCCTGGTTTTGAATCAATCATATTTACGTGCAGCATTACCTCGTCGGCATCATTGGAAAGTGGGGAACTCGGAATAGCCAAAAGCCGGACTTCGAAAGGCGTTTCCAATGTATCTGCCGGAAAAGTGAATTCCTGTGTCAGAAGATCGAAGGTTGCCGAATCTTCAAAAATATAGAAACCGTCTTTTTTTTCGTAAGTCGCCCATCTTGTTCCGATAGCCGTTCTGAAGGTTCCCATTCGCAACTGGTATTTCGCTAAAAGGTCAATAGCTGCTTGTTTTTCAATTTCCAGGTCTTTGATCAGTTTTTCGTAGAATTCAAATTGTCCGTACAGAAAAACGATTTCGGATTCTCCTTTGCGTTTTTTCGGAGCATTGGCATTTGTAATGGTATTTGGAACTTTAGATCCTCCGCCTGACTTACTCTGATCTGCTTTTCGTTTGGCTTTTTTAACAGATCTGGGAGCTTTCGGACTTGTTGTAATGGTTTGATTGTGCATGTCGGAATATTCCTTCTCATTCTTAATAATGCGAAGTTCTACATCGCCTTTTTTCTCATGCGCATCCTTGATCTGGAATTCGTAGCCTTTCTTCCCGTATAATTTCTCCTGAAGATCAGCAATTTGGTTGTGCTCCAGTTCGTTCATCATAGCAACGAAAGTTCCCCCGGAACTAAACGTAGAATCGGGAGAAAGAAAACGTGTTTCGTCGGATCCGAAAAGGTGATAACTCAAACCGTTTCGTTCAATAACCACGGTTGTCTGCTTATTTGAATTGTATCCCCAAACATCGAAATGTAACTGGGTTAGTTTGTTGTTTCCTACTGTAATGAAATCAAGATCCGGGAACATTAACGGTTCAATCACCGTCTTCTCACGCTTTTCTTCCGGTTTTAGCCGCACCTGGTATGGAAACAAGCCAACAGCTTTTGGTAAACCTTTATTCCAGCGGCCATTTTCGTCTTTTTCGCGTTCGTTTAGTAATCCTGAAGTATCAGAACCATCTCCTGCCGCAACCAGCTGATTGTCGAAAGTCACAGCAATTCCACCAAGAGCGAGATAGATTTCTTCGGCACGCTGGTCTACATATTGATTTATAGCGTAGTTGATTGCTTCAACGGCAAGTACCTGTTCTTCTTCACTCAGGAAATTGAATGTTGCTACCATTGCAGCTTTGTCCTGGAAGTTCAGGCTTGGATTGATCAGAGCACCTATTTTCTTGTTCGGTTCCGTTTTTCCGTCAAATGT
>CBFGMW010000511.1:0-2610 GCA_965649925.1 uncultured Fluviicola sp. | reverse complement strand
TATTCGAAAGGTACACGATCACGGATATATCCGGGATCACGACCGTTAATTGAATCAACTTTTACCAGCGGGAAGAATTTTTCTCCTTCACGCGGCGGGCGAATTGTACCACGAACCGTATCACCTGTTTTCAACCCAAATAATTTGATCTGGCTTTGAGAAACATATACATCATCCGGCGACGGCAGGTAGTTGTAATCAGATGAACGCAGGAAACCGTAACCATCCTGAATCACTTCCAGAACACCTTCAGCCGTTACAATACCAACCAGGTTGTATGCATCGTCTTCTACTTTTTCTTCTTGCGGAGGGCGATTTTGGTGCTGCGGTCTGTTCTGATTTGGGTTACTCTGGTTGCCGTTATTCGGATTATTTTGGCGATTCTGATTTTGGTTCGGGTTGTTTTGGCGGTTTTGGTTCGGATTGTTATTTGGCCGGCGTTCTCCCTGTTCATTTTGAGGAGCATTTGTTTTTTCCTCAGTTGAACTTTCTTGTACGCCTTCTTTATTTACGGAGCTTGTAGAAGCATCGTTTTGTTTTTTGAAACCTTGCTTGTTATTCGGATTTCTTTTAAAATCATTTGCCTGAGCGGCCCTAAGATCTTTTCCTCCGGTAGGTTTTGGAGCTTCAGCCGTTTCTTCAGTTGAACTTTTTTGTTCACTTTCGTTATTTGCTAAGCCAGTCGAATTGGTTGCTGAGCTTGTAGAAACATCGCTTTGTTGTTTTCTAGGACGTATTTTACGTTCCGCATCACCTCCTTGTGCTTTCAATTCTTCTTTTGGAGCTTCAACTATCGGCGCTGCTTTATCAGCAGAAAATAAATCCGGTTTTTCAGGATTTGTGGTAGTGTCAGCGGTAGCGGACTGAGCTTTGCGGGGGCGTTTAGTCTCTTTTCCTGAAGGAGTATTTTCAGTTGCCGGAGCTTCCGTTTTTGTTTCTTTCGCTGAAGAACCCTGTTGAATCAAATCGATCAATTCATTTTTTTTAAATGATTCAACTTTTTTAACTCCAAGATTTTTAGCAATTTCTCTTAATTCTGGTAATAGCTTACCGTCTAAGTTTTGTTCGTTCATAAAAGAATTTTGGCTTATTGCGAGATAGAAATTAATCTCTCTTTCGGTGTTGTCTAACTTAAAGACACTGCAATATTACAAATATTCCATTCACCACAAAGTTTTTTGAAAAATTTATTTCCAACATTGAATTCTTTATATGTAATAGTTCCTGTTAATTTTGCTGAAACAGCTATTGCAGTTAAAGACTTATTATGAAATCTCCGTTTTCTCTTTTTTGGTACGTAACCGGTTTTATGCTTTGCGGAGCATTATACTTTGCTCAAAGTAAATTGCCCGGAATAGATCATTTGTGTTTTGAAATTCCAAGAATGCTGATAATGGCATGTTTGCTTATTATATCTCTCGTTCGCAGAAAACTATCACTTTGGATTTTCACCGCAATGCTTATTGGTGTAGAGGTAGGAATGGATTTTCCTGCTTTCTCCATGGAGATGACGCGTTTCAGTGATATTTTCCTGCGATTAATAAAAACACTGGTTGCGCCTTTGTTGTTTGCAACATTAGTTGTTGGTATTGCAGGCCATTCGAATCTAAGGCAAGTGGGACGAATTGGTCTGAAAAGTATTCTGTATTTTGAGATAGTAACAACGTTTGCCCTATTTCTTGGTCTGCTTGCAATTAATATTACACAGGCCGGAGTTGGTGTTCAGCAAACCGAGTTAACTGCTGCAGAGAAACAGAAATCGACAGAATTGTTAGCCCAGCTTGAAAAACCAAAGGATCACCTGGTAGAAATCTTCCCGGAAAATTTCGCGAAAGCTATTGTGGAAAACCAGGTTCTTCAAATTGTGGTTTTTTCAGTATTGTTTGCTGTATCACTGAGTCTTTTGAAAAATCCTAAGCACAAGGAAACCATGCTTAACTGGACCGAAAGTTTGTCGGAAATCATGTTTAAGTTCACCGACATTGTGATGTATCTGGCACCGCTGGCGGTTTTTGGAGCTATTGCAAGTACTATTGCCAAAAGTGGAGTAGATGTACTCATGAATCTCATGCAGTTGGTTGGAACTTTGTATGTTACACTTATTGTGTTTGTAAGCCTGGTATTATTCCCGATTGCCTATTTTACGGGAATTCCGATCAAACGATTCTTAAGTCATGTTACGGAGCCAATTTCAATTGCGTTTGCAACAGCAAGTAGTGAAGCTGCTTTACCAAAGGCATTGGAGAATATGGAGAAATTCGGTGTTTCTAAAAAGGTGGTTGGATTTGTGATTCCTACAGGCTATAGTTTTAATCTCGACGGAACTACACTCTATCTTTCCATGGCAACGGTTTTCGTAGCACAAATGTGCGGGGTTCACTTGTCAATCGGGCAGCAGATTACGATTTGTCTAACGCTGATGCTTACAAGTAAAGGTGTTGCTGGTGTAAGAGGCGCTTCATTTGTAATTTTGACCACTACGCTGATAGATTATAAACATCTCGGAATTGATGCGGAAAAAGCAGGAATTATTCTTGGGGTGGATGCATTAATGGATATGGCACGGACTTCAGTGAATGTCTTGGGGAATTGTCTGGCTTCAGCCGTAAT
>CBFGMW010000510.1:0-2614 GCA_965649925.1 uncultured Fluviicola sp. | reverse complement strand
CGGATTCGGGTAATTGAGTACATGGCTTAAAGCTACCTGCTGATCTTCCGCAACTTCAAAGTCTATTCGTGCGTTGGAAGAATTATTGTTAGAATCCCACACTTTAACTTCAACATAATGTTTTCCAACAGGAAGTTCGCTCAGATTATAACGCACCTTTCCTGATTTATAACTGTCCAGATCACCAACATAATACTCATTCAAAATAATCGGGTTAACATTGTCACCATCTATCGTAGCAATCAAGTCATGCCCGATTCCGTTTCCAACTGTATTAATTCCATACTCATCACTGGCCTCAATAACCAACAAAGGCGTTTGACTGGTGATGCTTCCATTGACAAAGCTATTGTCGTTCATGTATAATGACAGTTCCGGTCCAACATTGTCAACCGGAGCAGAGGTATTAATTCCGCCAACGTAAAAATTTGTGTCCATTCCGGCTGCATCTACTCCGTTTCCATATCCGTAAAGGCTGAATTTTCCTTTTCCAACCAGGTAATTAATATCTTTCGGAACAAAGAAATCGAAACTAAACACCCCGTTGGAAACAGTTGCCTGGCCTTTATAAATGGCATTTCGCTGCGTATAGAACTCGATGATCGGTGAGTCAGAATCGTTCCCTAAGGTTGAATTCTTTTTCGGCTTGTCGAAAACAGTTGGCGTTAACACTCCGTTTAAGGTTGTCATTGTGTTTCCTGAATAATCTTCAAAATGCCCGACAACACTTGCAACGGTAAGCGCTTTCAATGTATCCATTTCGATAGCAGGATCTAAATGATTTATGGAATCAATCACAATTTTGTAGCGCGGAAGGGCTAGACGCAATTCGGGATCTCCCAAGAGTGTAAAACTCCTTCTACCATCACCAGTCCCTGAATTATTTTTCGTAAGTCGCATAATCTCACCGAAACGAAGGGGCTCATTATCCGTATCGCGGCTAAAAACATACTGATAAAACGCTTCTACCGTTAACGTATTAACTGTAAAAGAAACAGTTCGGGTTGTAGTCATAAGTGCAATTGCACCGCCAGCAGGATTTAATTGTACCCATTCACCTGCAGAAACTCTTGAAGGGTCATCGAATCGAGTAAATTCACAAGTTGCCGTTACGAAACAATTCAGTTTATTGATATTATCCCAGGCCTGAATTTGTGGGATGGTAATAATTCGTTCTGCTGCGGCCCCAACTTCACCACCATGACCAATATAATTCATTAACAAACTTCCACGTTCAACTTTTGAGTTAATAGCATTGAACACATCCGGATAACGCGCTCCTCCCGCACTGGATGTTTGTGTAAAGGCATCGCAATAAATTTTGTCAATATTCATTTCAGGATTCAACGCCTGAACTTCTTCATAAACAGGCTCAGCATCAGTATGAATAAAGTAACCACCTTCTTCATCATCTGTGATCAATGAATAATTTGTTCTCCAGTCACCAAAAGTTGTTCCGGTTTCACCCGTACAGCATTCATTTGCCCCGCCGCTAAAAAGTTGTGACCCGTTTTTCATATAATGCTCAATCTTGTCAACCTGCTCCTTTGCAACAGATACAGAAGAAACCAGAATTCTGCCCACTCCAATCTGCATCAGATCACTACCTGCAACAGAAGCGTTATCAGCCAAAATCCCATAATAATCATCACACACCATTGCAGCTATGTGACTTTCCGAATTTGCGAATTGGTATGTAGGCACATAATTATTGTTCCCACCCAAATAATTTTTCGGGTCATAAGTTCCGTCACCAAAAAGGAGTAAACTTCTCGGACGAAGGGTAGGATCTCCTCCAGCCCTGTCGTAGAACATTTTCATGAATTTCTTAATGGCAGTCGGGTCCTGCATCCCGGAAGAATATTCATTGTAGATTTCTTCCGTTGTAACAACAGAAACGGTTGTACCAAGTCCTTCATGTAAAGCAGCCAATCTATTCGCCTGAGAAAGAAATAACGGATTCGTAACAATCACATACTGAACCTGAGGCAAAGCATGTAAATCCTGGTTAACCACTTTTCCTACTATTCCCGGTGTCAGCAATAAATTCTTATTAAAAGCAATGAACTGCCGCAAATTTGTTGTTGCCTGAATAAAATGCTGCTCCGAACCTACCTGAGAAGTTGAAACCGCCAAAGGATTAGTTTTCGTTGAAATATCCCAAACCAAAAAATTAGTATCTACATTGGTTAAGATAAATTCACTGATATTTCCAGGTCCAACCGAAAGTTGATCACGGAACTGCATTTGGTTACCAAACATAGACAAAGACCTTCTGCAATTCAGATCGATGTAATCCAAAAAGCCTTTTACTGCCGGATTATTTCTATTCAATTGCGCACCGATTGAAACAGAGCTCCCCGTTGGATTAGTAACGAACGACCCGGTATTTCGGGCATAATCACCACCTCCGGTACCCAAAGTAATAGTATTCATTAATGTTCCGTTATAAGAGAATGCGAAATTATTTCCAGGTGTAGAACTGTTGTTGGCCACCGCATAACGAACTGTCATCGGACTGGAAGTTATTATACCGGGAACATTAAACGAAAACGACTGAGACAATTCGGCATCAAACAATTCTCCGTACCAACGCTGTCCGCCCTTCACCAGG
>CBFGMW010000509.1:0-2617 GCA_965649925.1 uncultured Fluviicola sp. | reverse complement strand
GTGTCTTTTGAGTTCAGTTTTCTAAACCGCAGTCCAGTTGCCGGTGATCTGTCGGTGAATATCCTGTGATCTTTTTGAATTGATTAGACAAATGGGATACACTGCTATAACCAAGCTTGAACGAAATTTCGGTCAGATTCAATTCACTGTACGCCAAAAACTCCTTTACCTTTTCTATTTTTCTCACAATAATGAAATGCTGGATTGTCATTCCTTTTTCCCTGGAAAACAAATGCGAAATGTAAGCATAGTCGCAATTGACTTTTTTACTGATATAATCCGAATGATTTACCCTGGGGTTTTCAACTGAGTAGTCGACCATCTCAATAATTGCTGCTTTGGTCTTTTCAACCAGGACACTGTTTTACTCATCTACCAATTCCAATCAACACCAGGTCAGATTCCTGCGCACTATTTCAAGAACTTCACGCGCAATTTCCTCTATGACTTCTACAAGTCCTAACTCTACACTTGCAGGATACAACCCGAGGCTTGCTAATTCTTCTTTCACGACTATCTTACAACGAAGACTCACCATGTTCTTTATTATCAACTTCAAAACCACTAAATTTTAATTAAACAATCTGCTTGCTCAGTTCTTGTTAATTGTGATAAATCCTTCGGAGAGAAATGAATATTATTTATGGTATTTTGGAATAAGGTGTGAATAAGGAGAATAATAGAATTATGGTCGAACCTTTCCAGTACGTATGGAACTTCTAAAACAGGGATATGGCTTATGAATTCTTCTTTCCGTAATTGGTTAGAATGAATTCAAATCTACTTTGGTCGCTTCTTTTCCCTGAACGGCCACTTCTTTTTCAGATTCAGTATGGTACTGTTGAAATTACCTGTCCCGGATTCCAGGTTATCAAGAATCTGTTTCAGCCGCTCAGCGGCCACAGTGTCAGTAAGAAGTATACCCAGAACTCCTTCTCCATTTTTCAGGTCTGCCGATAATGATTGGAAATTCCCGGAAATAATTGCAAGACTGTCGGAGATTGCGCGGATGTTGACAACGGTGTTAGACAAATCTTTTCGCAATAAGGTATCTGTAAGCAGCAGTCCGGCTGTTCCCTTTCCATCTTTCATGTTTCTCATAATTGACCTTAAATCACCGGTAAGTACGGCTGTATTATTTCCTGCATATCTGAAGTGAGTTACAGCAGATTGTACATTATCAGATACAGAAGGATCCAGCAGCAAATTCAGCAGCGATCGTTCACTGTTCAATTTTTCAGTAATAGCTCTCAGATCCGCTGACACAGCGTTCAGATTATCGTTTGTGTTGTTCAATGTTCGAAAAGTAGCTTCCATTTCCATGGTTTTCAATGTCTTTAGAACATCGCCGTTTACAATGGTCCGTGCAGAACTCCGCGAAGGGTTGATATTTACGAGTTTATTCCCCATTACTCCGTCGGTACCAATCGCTGCCAAAGCATCAATCCTGATAAACCTGGCTACTTCAGAATCGATAGACATAACAACCAGAACCGAAGTATCGCTGATTATTTCAACAGATTCAACAGTTCCCACATCTATTCCTGTAAAACGCACACTATTACCGCGTCTGAGCCCGCTTGCATTATAAAATTCCGCTTTGACCTGAATGGTAGATCCGAAAAGCCGCTGCTTGCTCCCTACAAAATAAAGAGCTGCAATAATTAAGGCCGATCCAATGAATACGATCAGTCCTAATCGTATATTTCTACTGTGTTCATTTTTCATAATTGAAAGAATTTTTGAACTTTTTCATCCGTGGATTTCCGAAGCTCTTCGTAAGTTCCTTCCACATAGCATTTGCCATCAATCAGCATAACAATCTTTTCTGCGACTGTTTTTACACAGTGCATATCATGAGATATCAGAATAGACGATGTATGGTATTTCTTTCCGAGCTCAACCATCAGGTCGCTGATTTCTTTGGCGGTAATCGGATCTAACCCGGTAGTTGGTTCATCGTAAAGTATAATTTCGGGTTTGAGAATAATAGTTCTGGCAAGCGCAATCCGCTTACGCATTCCACCCGAGAGTTCTGACGGCATCATATCTGCGGTATGAGGTAATCCGACGTTATCCAATACCTCTGCCACAAGACGATCAACTTCTGCTTTATCCATTTTCCTCCGATGCCTGCGCAAAGGAAATTCCAGGTTCTCCCGAACGGTCATGGAGTCATACAGCGCATTACTCTGAAAAAGAAAACCCACCCGCGAGCGGATTTCATCCAATTCCCGGATACTAACGTCAGACATATCGTGATCGAGCACATAAATTTTACCGGAATCGGGCCGGATCAACCCTATAATACATTTGATCAGAACAGATTTTCCTGATCCGGATTTCCCGAGTACAACAATGTTCTCACCCTGATGAAGTACCAAATTCAACTGTTTTAATACCTGGTTCTCCCCAAATGATTTGCAAACATTTTCCAGGCGCAGAACAACTCCTGCATCTTTTACATGGCCGGTATGTTTTTCGCCGGTTCTCATGTTAATTGAAGAAGATCTGTGATCTGAACCGCTATCAGGTCAATTACAAATACTAAAAGTGAGGAAATAACAACGGCGGTGTTAGCAGATCTGCCAACTCCTTCGGTTCCGCGTTTTGTTGT
>CBFGMW010000508.1:0-2622 GCA_965649925.1 uncultured Fluviicola sp. | reverse complement strand
TTTATAGCTTTCATCAATTCAATTTGTCCTTGCTTGAAAGCGATAGGCATATACGAAGTTTGTACTAAACCAATTCCATGTTCCCCGGAAATTGTTCCGCCCAATTTTACTACTTCTTCAAATAATTCTATTATTGCAACCGGAAGTTTGGTATTCCATTCTTCATCCGTAAGTTGATCTTTAACAATATTCACATGCAAATTTCCATCTCCAGCATGGCCGTAACAGACTGCTCTGAAACCATAGATTGAGCTTAGTTCTTTTACTTTTTTCAGCAGTTTTGGTAATTCGAAACGGGGTACAACGGTATCTTCTTCTTTATAGATAGAATGGCTTTTTACGCATTCACCTATTTTACGGCGTATTTTCCAAAGACTTTCTTTCTGTGCCTCAGTTTCCGCGAAAAGGATTTCGTCAATGTCGTATTGCTCAAGTAAGAGCATGATTTTCTCACAATCCTGCATTAGTACTTCTGCGTTGAATCCATCCAGTTCAATCAGCAAATGTGCATCATGGTCGTCTTTCAGAATATCCGGCGCATCATCCACGTAAGGCAATGTGAAAAGAATAGCATCGCGGTCCATAAATTCCATTCCGCTTGGAATAATTCCCTGCATAAATATTTTTCCGACAGCTTCGCACGCTTCTGTTCCTTTTCGGAAAGGAATCAGCATTAACAATGTTTGTGTTGGATGAGGAATTAAGCGTAAAACAATTTTCGTGACAATAGCCAATGTTCCTTCACTTCCAACAATAAGCTGCGTAAGATTGTATCCTGTAGCATTTTTAATCACATTCGCTCCGGTCCACATGACGTCGCCGTTTGGCATTACAATTTCCAGGTTAAGGACCCAGTCTTTCGTAACACCATATTTTACAGCTTTCGGCCCACCCGAATTTTCAGCAATATTTCCGCCGATAAAACAAGATCCTTTTGATGCCGGATCGGGTGGGTAGAAAAGCCCTTTTTCGAGAACTGCCTGTTGCAGAACTTCAGTAATGACTCCTGGTTCTGTGATCACCTGGTGATTGAGTTCATCAATTTCCAGAATACGGTTCATCCGTTCAAGGCTCAAAAGAACACCTCCGTGATTTGCCAGAGCTCCACCGCTAAGACCTGTTCTTGCTCCGGAAGGAGTTACTATCAGATCATTTTCATAACAGAACTTCATGATGACAGAAACTTCGCCGGTGTTCCCTGGTTTTAGAACTATTGCCGGAAAGAACACAAAATCTTCGGTATGATCTGAAGCGTAATGAGCATCAATGTTTTCCCCTTTCAGAACACGCTGCTCTCCAAGAATACTTTCAAAAAATGCTACATGTTTTTCGTTCAGTTCAGCCATCCTTCAGATTTTTTCCAAAAGTAACTTTTAATTTCTTGTCTTGCATCTCCGGGGAATTGTAATCCTGCGGCTTCAACTGTTATACATTATAGATTGCCACTCAAGTTTTACATTCGCCAAACTATGTGACTATGTGTTTTGCTATGTTTCTATGTGTTTCAGGTCTTCGTAATCCGCACAAACTCACCTCCAAGTATTTTGTAAGTGTAGCCGCCAACCTGGATAGTTTGTCCTTCTGCCATACTGGCAATTTTTACAATGTCTTCTTCCATGGTGTGAATGCTGCCTTTCGTTTTCCAGGCAATTTTGAGATAATCAGCTTCTATTTCTTCACCAACAGATCCACAAAGAATGATGTGCACGGGTTTGCTGAAATTCTTCAGTAATTCAATGTCTTTTACAGGTGCATTGTTATCAACGATCATGATTAGTTCCTTATACGGCTTTGCTCGTTTTACACCGGTAATTAACGCTTCCATATTGTTTTCCGGACAATCGCCACCGCTGCCGTTTGCACGTACTGTAGACATAATGCTAATCAAACTGTCTAATCCTTTACTGTTCTGATAATAGATTCCGCCGGTTGATCCGATGATTTTCAGATTGTCGTCCTTTTCGTCGCCGTCATTGAAAAACACGAACTGAAGATTCGGTTCAACTTTATAATTGAGCTGATACCAAACGGATAATTGCTGAGCGTAAGGATCCATACTTCCGGTTAAGTCACATACAATCAGTTTTTCCGACCATTTATTGCGGCGGAACACTTTGTCAATAATGTTTTCTTCTGAACTCCCGGCAGATTCTTTCAGTTTTTCTTTAAATCCTTCTTCCAGAGAAAGTTTCCGCTCTTTGCAATACTTCTCAAATTCAATTTTCTCTTCAGCCAAACGCTTTTCTTCAGCAATAATTCGTTCTTCCTCTTCTTTCTTGCGCTTTTCGAATTCTTTGGTGCCGATATAAGTGAAATTCATTTGAGCGGTTGCTGTTCCGTTTTTATAATCAGAAGTGAATTTTTGATAGTCGGCGTGATGTTTGAAATTGATAGTGTAATCATCACCTTTCGGGACATAAAGGCTGATTTGGCCCAAATCGGTGGTTTTTCCCTTAAAATGTTTGTTTCTGTTCTTGCCGCTGATTACGAATGTTTCACCTGCAAGCGGACCATCATACAAATCTTTCACGGTAATAGTCATTTTCTCATAATCTTCTTTGATTGCCGGAGCTTTTCCAATTCCGTTCATCAGGAATGTTGTATCGGGAAGCATGATTATTT
>CBFGMW010000507.1:0-2622 GCA_965649925.1 uncultured Fluviicola sp. | reverse complement strand
CGATTTCACAGTATTTCATTATGAAAGCAATCTCTGAAAGTGGAATAAAAGTTGTTCTAAGTGGTCAAGGTGCCGATGATTACCTTGGCGGATACATGCATACCTATTACCGCTTTTACGCGGAAATGTTAAGCTCGCTGAAACTAGCAACACTGGCTCGTGAAATGAAATTCCAACGAAAATTCCAGGGACTTTCAGCAGGTTCAATGAGTAAAGTTTTTCTCAAGAGTATGCTGTCATTATTCATGAGCGAGCAGCAGCTGTATAGCCTCGAGTACAACAAATACAACCCCAGGATAGTTAATGGAGCAAAAAAAGATATTTTGCACCTCGGGAATCCAGGATTCAAAAAGGTTGATAATTTTCATTATCAGTTGATGAATCATTCGAGTCTGCCTAATCTCTTACATTATGAGGACCGAAACTCGATGGCCTTCTCAATCGAAAGTCGTGTACCGTTTCTTGATCACCGCCTTGTGGAATTCGCATTTCGCATTCCTGCAGAGGAAAAGATTCATAACGGTTATACCAAGGCTGTTCTGCGCGATGCAATGTCGCCGTATCTTCCTGAGGCGGTTAGAAATAGGACAGATAAAAAAGGGTTTGTGACTCCGGGAGAAACTAATTGGCTGCGTAATGACTTGAAACAGATGCTTGAAATCGATTATGCAAATCTTCCGTTCCTTGATAAACCAACTGCTTCAAAGTTGATCTCTGATTTCAGGAACGGTGACAACAGCAATGCTCGAATCGTATGGAGGATGTCCAGTTTGAACTACTGGATGAAAAAACAATAGGTTTCACTTCACAGTCAAAACATGCTCATAAACTGCTGCTATTGCTTTTCCCACCGTTTCAGCAGTATATTTATTCTTCGATTTTTCAGCAATAAGTTTTCTGTCAGGAGGTGTTGAAACTATCTCGCTGAAAGCCTGTACCCATCCTTCAACGTCGTTTGGAGCATAAATCACTCCGTAAGGATCAAGTACTTCATGCAAGGTAGTAAAATCCGAAACAACAGCGGGAGTAACTGCTTTCTGGGCTTCAACGGCAACAACACAGAATGTTTCTCCCAATGTGGCATGTACAAAGACATCTGTTTTATTCAGAAGATTGTTCAATTGATCAGGAGTTTGTGGTCCTAAGAATTCCAATGTCAACCAGCTCGGATCACTTTTAGACAACAGCTCTTCACTTATCAAGCACTCTCCTGCATGATAGAACGTCACATGTGTCCGAGTTTGCAGGGCAAACTGCATAGCTGCTTCAACCATCAGGCGCGGCAGTTTATAATTGCAATTGATATCTCCCCAAAAACCGATCGCAACAAGACTAAGACTTTCGGGAATCTTCTCATAGGAATCAGTATAATGAAACACAGAAGACTTCACAACATTCGGAACGATATGGATTTTGTCGATATTTACCAGCGGCCTTAGCATGTCACTCATGTACGTTGAAACCGGCATTACAGCGGAAGTAGTTACAAACGCTTTTCGTATCCCGACAGTAAAAAACGGATGTTTACTCAATCGAAGAACTTCCGAATGATGTTCTGAAAGCACGAATGGAATACCCAGTTTTCGGGACAAGTAATTTGCAATTATTCCATTGGGATGTGCGACATTCCCATGAATGATATCATACCGGCGTGTCTTGAGAAAACGTTTTAACCTGCGTCCCACCAGCATTTTTTGCAACGGGTACAACACGTAAATAAACTTGTAAAATATCGATTCCATTACAAGCTCATAATCACGATTCCCGATTTCGAGAAGCTTACTTCGGTAAAGGGTCTTTCCTTTCTTAATCCTGATTACTATCAAATCGGTTTCCGGAACTTCTCCCCGTACCGCATCAAGGTGATTTTTAATAAAAATACCTTGAGCAGGATCGCTCTCTCCCGGATACCAATGTGTAGTGAAAAGAACCTTCATGGTTCAAAATTAACAAAGACTTTCATAGTTCGAAATAAACGAAGTAATTTCAAAGTAACCTATATACTAATTCTAAGCTCTTCCGTATATACTGTTTTCGTGAAAAGATGTATTATCTCATGTGCCGAATACCAGACAAATGATTACTTTTGGGAGAAAAAACATGGATAAATCATACTGGAAGAATTTCTATGCGTCCTCCACCTTTCACAGCAATCCTTCACCTTTTGCAATCTGGTTCATTGAAACTTATAAACCTGAAGGAACAATGATTGAGCTAGGATGTGGAAATGGGCGAGATAGCCTTTATTTTGCAAGTGAAGGCCTCCAGGTCCATGGAATCGATCAATGTGATAATGCTATTGAGCAATTGAACTCACTAGGTACAAACGCACATTTTTCCGCAGATGATTTTACACAACTCTCAGCTGACCTTAAATCAAATCATGTTTACAGCAGGTTCACGCTGCATTCTGTGGATAAGAAATCGGCTGACAACACGATTAAATGGGCTGCAGAAGCAATTGATAGCGGTTATCTTGCGATTGAAGTACGAAGTGTTAAGGACGAGCTTTTTGGACAGGGAACCGAAGTTGGTGCTGACACATGGAAAACTGATCATTCCCGTCGTTTTGTGCGTAAAGAAGATTTGCTTGATGTCATCCGAAACAACAATATGGAAATT
>CBFGMW010000506.1:0-2626 GCA_965649925.1 uncultured Fluviicola sp. | reverse complement strand
TACAATCCTAACTTTTCTTTTTCGATTCGTTGTATCCTTTGTAAATGACCTCTTGTATGTTTGTTCTGATATTCATGTCCCTGATCTTCCAGTTATCGGCGTTTGGTGAAACACGATTTGAAAGGAAAACGTAATTGATATTATAAGTCGGATCGGCCCAGGCCAGTGTTCCTGTAAATCCGGAGTGACCAAAACTGGCAGTTGAAGCTAAAGCGCTTACCGGTCCGCCACCGCCGGCTGAAGGTTTGTCGAAACCTAAACCTCTTCTGTTTCCAGGACAAAACTGACATCTCGTATATTTTTCAATCACTGCTTTATTGATAACCGAATAATTTCCAATTTGACCTTTGTTTAACAACAACTGCATTAAAGCAGCCAGATCTGTTGCATTGGAGAATAATCCGGCATGACCGGCAACTCCACCCATCATAGAAGCTCCCGGATCGTGAACATATCCTCTTACTTCCTGTTTTCTGAATTCTTTGTCGTTTTCAGTTGGTGTTATCTGTTTCAACGGGAATTTTTTCAAAGGAAGGTAAGTCATGTGCTGCAAACCGAGCGGAGCATAAATATTCTCCTGGACAAACTTCTCCTGCCCCATTCCACTCACCCTTTCAATGTATTTATTGAAGAAATAGTAACTTAAATCAGAGTATTCATACTTCTTCTGACCAGAAAGCGGCGTTTCGGTAATGGTTTTGATCATCGTTTTCCAATAATCGTCTTTGATGTAAATGTCTTTGGCGACCTGAGTTTCAAATCCCGGTTCTTTTTTTGTTTTGTAGACTGACGGATCTAAATTCCCGTCTTTCAGTGTTTTCTTATAGAACGCAATCCAGGGAGTTAATCCGGCCTGGTGAGTCAACAAATCATTCGCTTTTAATTTTGCATAAGCCGTTCCGGAAACATATTCAGGAACCAACGTTCCCAAAGTGCTTTCTGAACTGAATTTGTTCTCAGAATCGAGTTTCATTAATGAAACAGTTGACGAGGCAATCTTGGTTATAGACGCGATATCATACAAATGTTCGTTGTTAATCGAATCAGAACTATCGTAGCTGATTGTACCGTACGATTTCTGATGAATCACTTTTCCTTCAATTGCAACAACTACCTGACAGCCCGGAAAAACTTTCGCTTTGATCGCATTCTCACAGATCTTATCAATTTCTTCCATTTTCTTCGAAGAAATTCCCAATTCTTCCGGAACGGTATATTTCAATCGACCATTTCCTGATACTGTCAAACCGAATCCTTTCGGCCATTTGGTATTGATCGCCGTTTCCAATTTTCCGTTCACATCGAAAGCTCCGGCAACAAACTGTGCCACACGATCCTGCATTGCCAAATGATTTTCATGAGCAATAACGCAAGCATCAATGTTAGACGGCAGTTCTGTTGTATTTCGCAGCACCATTTGATTCCCGAATAAAAGCAGGGACACTTTACTCTCTTCGGGAAGCAATGGCAGTAACTCTTCCCATTTTCCGAATCCGAAGTTGTTTCTCTCACGCTGAGTAACCGAATGTAAATCGAGAATAATGGTTGTTTTAGCACCGAATTTCTGCGATTTCAAACGTTCTTTCGCTTCATCTATGGTGAAATAACGCAGCTGTTTGATCTTTCCGTATGTAATTAAGCGATCGTGAAATGCATCTGCATACGGTCCAACCGAAATATGTACAATCTCTTCGTCCATTCTCCCGATTGGTAGAACATTTCCTTCATTCTTTAAAACGGTTATTGCTTTTTCACAGATCAGGCTTTCAACCAGTGTGCGCTCGTTTTTAGAATGTATTGATTTGTACTTTTCACCTTCAAAAACAGCTTTGTATTTTGCTTTTAAAACACGCTTGCAATGTTCGTTTACTTCTTCATTGGTAATCTTTCCCGCCTCAACTTTGCGTGCAATCGCCTTGATTGATTCTCCAACAGATTCAGGGAAAAGCAGTACATCACAACCAGCCATATATGCTTTCACAACCACATCTTCTTTCCCGTATTTGTCAGAAACCGCCTTCATGTTTAACGCATCTGAAACAACCAAGCCTTTAAATTTCAATTGCTTGCGAATAACATCTTCAATTACCACTTTAGAAAGTGAACTCGGTGTTCCGGAAGGATCTAAACCAGGAACATTTAAATGGGCAACCATTATTGCGCTGGTTCCGGCTTCAATTCCACTTACAAACGGAGGAAAATCTACTGTTTCGAATTTCTCTTTTGAATGAGAAACTGTTGGTAATTCCAAATGCGAATCTTTATCTGTGTCGCCGTGTCCGGGGAAATGTTTGATACAGGAAAGTACTTTGGTTTCTTCCATTCCTGCAACAAAAGCAGCAGTGTGTTTTGCCACATTTTTAGGATCATCGCCAAAAGCCCTGAAACCAATTACCGGATTATTCGGTTCAATGTTTACGTCGGCATCAGGAGCAAAATTGAAGTTGATTCCGATCTCCGCACAATCTTCGCCCATTAAACGCCCTAAACGTTTTGTAAGATCCAGGTCATTTGCTGCACCAACAGTTGATAAATACGGGAAACGTTCCTGATCAGATATACGCATGGCAGTCCCCCATTCAGCGTCCATTCCGAATAAAAGCGGAATTTGTGCTTTCGCCTGAAA
>CBFGMW010000505.1:0-2629 GCA_965649925.1 uncultured Fluviicola sp. | reverse complement strand
TGCCGGCAGCCTTCGCAATTATCACCATGATTTACAAAACCGTCTTTATGTCCGTCTAAATGACGACCGTGATCGTTTGTAATGATCAATGTTGTTTTGTCTTTCAGTTTAGGTGTGCTTTGAATGGTTTTCCAAATACGGTCAACATATCCGTCCAGGGTTTGTAAACTCCATAGATACTTCGCCCATTCATTGGAATGTCCGTATGAATCAACTGCAAGGAAGTTAACTAACATTAAATGCGGTGGATTTTCACTTGTAATTAGTGTATTTACTTTGTTGAATGTTGGTTCGTCGCCGCTGTATTCAGAGCTATTTCCCTGCAGACCGCAATACGTATACGGCATAAATGTATTCCACCATTTTTTGTCTGATGTGTTTGCAAGAATTTCCAATTTCCCTTTACTGGCAACCAACCATGCGTCGTTTTTATCCACTTTTTTCTCTTTCAGATAGTACTGAAACATGGAAGGTCTTTTTGGCAATTCTTTCCCGGCGTTAGAAATTCCCTGGTAAAAGCCGGTTGTGATGGCTGTGTGGCCGGCATTGGTATAAGTTGGTCCGTTGTTTCTGAAATCACTTAATAAAACTCCTTCTTTCACCAGTTCTTTCCCCATTTTCGGGATATATTGACAGGAAGTATCTCCGAAAGTCTCCGTAAATCGCGGACCATCGATAATGATAATATACACGTATTCAGTTTGATATTGCTTTACTTCTTTAGGTGCAACTTCAAGTGGCTTGGTAGTGTAACTGTATAAAGCAAAACTGGTTGTTGCAAGTAAGGAGATGAAAAATAGTTTCATTTAAAGTGTGTTATGAAGTAACGAATTTAGTTATTTTAAATTATTATTGCTTTTGACGAATTACTTTGATACTTATTGAGATGACTAAAAAAATACTCCTTTCCGCATTCTTTTTCTGTTTTTACAGCCTTATAAATGCTCAGAAAGAAGCTGATTATTGGTATTTCGGAGAAAAATCGGGAGTTAAGTTCAGTGAAAGCGGCCCGGTTGGAATTGAAGACGGATTATTGTTCACCGATGAAGGTTGTACCGTTATTAGTTCTAAAGCCGGAGATTTACTGTTTTATTCTGACGGAATTACGGTTTGGAACCAAAATCACCAGGTTATGGCGAATGGTGAGGGATTAAAAGGAGATCCGTCATCCACACAATCCGGAGTTGCAATTCCGCGCCCAAAACATCCCGGAGAATATTATTTGTTCTCAATTGCTGCAACCGCACAAGCCGCCGGAATGACTTATTCTCTAATAAATACCAATCTGAAAGGAGGATTGGGGGAAGTCGTCCAGGATGAAAAGAATATAGAACTTGCCACGCCGGTTACCGAAAAAATGACCGCGGTAAAACATCGGAACGGAACAGATATCTGGGTTTTGGCACACCGATGGATGTCGAATGAATTTATTGCTTTTCTGGTAACTGAAAATGGAGTAAACAAAACTCCGGTTGTTACAAGTGCAGGAAAAGTACACGAGGGCGGAATTCTTAATACGCAAGGGTATATGAAGTCGAACCCGGACGGAACGAACATTGCCCTGGTTTTGGAGGAAACGAATTTCATTGAGTTGTTCGATTTTGATAATGCAACTGGAACACTGTCTTTACCAATTACAATCAAACTCAAAGACGAATCGTATGTGTACGGAGTAGAGTTTAGTCCCGATGGAAACGTGTTGTACGCTTCTGCAGCCGGAACGGGTGAGATCTTTCAGTACAATCTGCAGGCGGGAACACCTGAAAAAATTCAAGCCTCGTCTGTCTTAGTTGGGAAAACACCAAACAATGAATGGGTAGGCGCGCTCCAGATTGCAACTGATGGAAAGATCTATTTTCCAATTTATAAGACTCCTTTCCTGGGATCTATTGATAAACCCAATGTAGTTGGAACTGGCTGCGAAATGAAAATGAATACGGTTGATCTGCATGGAAGACTTGCGCGATTGGGATTACCTACGTTCACTCAAAGCTTTTTTGAAAATACGAAAACTACTAAAGTGACTTACTTCAACGGAACTACGGCGAAAAAAGGAGAAACACTGGTGCTTAAGAATATCAACTTCGATTTTGCAAAATCAACGCTGCAGGCAAGTTCTAACCTGGAATTAACAAAGGTGGTGACATTCCTTAAAAGCAACCCTACTTACAATATAGCGCTTTACGGTCACACAGATAACATTGGGAACAAATCTTCGAACCTGACACTTTCAAAAGCGCGTGCAAATGCCGTAAGAACATACCTGGTTTCGAAAGGAATTCCGGAAAACAGAATTCAAACTGAAGGATTCGGAAGCGGAAAACCTGTAGCGTCGAATTCAACTGATGCAGGAAGAGCTATGAACAGGAGGGTTGAGTTTGTTGTTTTATAGAGGGAAAAGGAATACTTAAAAAGGAAAGATTAATTGTCGTCTCCACTCCGCCTCAGGCGGAAGGCGTATTAAGGGGGAGGACAGTGAGATTTGTGTCTCTGGCAAGCTCCCGGACCTCCCTGCCTGACTACAAACAGGGAGGTCTCAAGGGAGGAGTTAGTTGGACTCCTTTCAATAATCATCAACCGTGCATCGTTTCTTCTTTCCCGTATTTATCCATTAAACCTGCTTCGAAAT
>CBFGMW010000504.1:0-2632 GCA_965649925.1 uncultured Fluviicola sp. | reverse complement strand
CTCCACCTGTAATACAAGAACCGAATAAGAATAATGGCGCTGCATCTCCATGGTCTGTTCCGAAACTCGCGTTAGAAGCCACCTGACGACCAAATTCAGAGAATGTCATTCCTGCAACGCGCTGTGCAATTCCCAATAAACCTAAATCGTCCTGGAACGCACGCACAGCATCCGAAACTTTTTTCAAAAGATCAGCATGGTTTCCCGTTTCCGGGGTCCCATCAACAACTTGCGAATCGTGAGTATCAAATCCATTCACGTTTACAATATAGATCTTGGTTTCCAATCCACCGGCGATCATGCGCGCAACATCTTTCATTTGCATTGCCAGTTCATTCGCCGGATCATACATCGTAGAAAGATTCGACCCCGCTGAATAGGCTGCATTGATCTGATCACCATAATCGTTTGCCATTGCAATGATCATCGACAAATATTCCATGTGGGAGCCATAATACGTTCCATCATTCACCTGAACGGTTTCCAATAGGTTAAACGCATCGGCCGGGTTAGAAACTGACTGGCAGAAATTAGCCATAAGTCCCTGGCAGGTCG
This sequence comes from uncultured Fluviicola sp., assembly GCA_965649925.1. Lineage (GTDB taxonomy): Bacteria > Bacteroidota > Bacteroidia > Flavobacteriales_D > Crocinitomicaceae > Fluviicola. Next base: position 2,077 of record CBFGMW010000504.1, on the reverse strand, counting down.
CCGAAACATCATAGCCCATGCTAATTGCAAATGGATCAGGATTGGCAGTATTCGGGTAATCGTCGGGGAAGTTCGGGTAATCCTGATCGAGATGTCTTCCGAGCCAGCCTGTCGTTGCCTGGTCATCAATCAATCCGCTAGTCCAGATATCCATTGATCTGAAATGTGATCTGTTTTGTTCCGGATAACCTACATTCTGAATAATTGAAAGTTTCCCATCATCATACAAATCACGCATACCTGTCATTACCGGATGCAATCCGATAGTTGGAGCGATAGTCAGCAAATCGTTTTCCGGCAGAATAACGTTTTGGCGTTGAATCACGAGATTATCATACTGATCTAATGGAATTACAGTATTCAATCCATCATTTCCACCATTCATACGAACCAAAACCAGTACGCGGTCTTCGGCTGATTTAGAGGTTTTAAACAATTGTTTGGAAACAGTTCCAAAATTGAAATTTTTCAAGAGAATCGGAGCCCCAACTGAAGCAAGACCTACCGATTGTATAAAGTTTCTTCTTTTCATAACAGCTGGTCCCGATTAGATTGTTTGAAATTCAGGTAATTGAAATAAACGGTAAAGTGTAAACTCTACACGCTGGCGAACAGGTGTGCTTACCACACTGTTACCCGGATCAGCCAGGTACTCATTGTATTGAATGGTCCATTCGCTATCCGGCTGACCATTACACAAAATGAACTTCAACATAGTCCGTGTTGTAAGAGAAAGTCCTTTCGGTGTGAAAACGGTTGCCATATCCAGAATCACCTGGTTCGGATCAGATGGAACAGAAAGCCCGTCCAGAAAAGTCAGACAATCCAATTTAAAGAAGTTTCCGTTCGCAGAGATTCCAGGTGTAACTGTTAAATAAGCGCCAATATCAAAACGCAGTTTGATGTAACTTGAATTTGCCCACAGTTTCGTATACGACGGTGTTTGGTAATAAGCTGTCCACCCACCCACACTTGGCGGAGTGAAATAATCCATTCCCAATGTTGAAGCACCATAATACACATTTATGTAAATCTGGTAATTTGTATTCAAATCATAATTCGGAAGGGAGCTTGTTGCATTGATCATGGAGAAAACACACTCAATCGGGTTCTTAATGATTGCTCCCCGTACAGACATGTCATAGAAATGCTCACTTTTCAATAATTCCTCCATTACCGGTTGAATCATGAAATTATTCGCCACAAGCGTTGCAGCCATGTCATTGATCACAGTAGATTCAACAGTTGGTGTCAAATCATAATTGACAAACCAGCGGTATATTTTTCTGCAAATGTGCTTTGCAATTTCCGGGTGATCAAAAATAATGTCGATGTATGCATCTACCTCACCTGCCCCTTGATCTACAACGGTAGCATTACCAAAGTACGCGCTCATAGTCTTGGTTGAAGTGTCATGGAGAATTGATGTAAATGTACTTGTTGGTCCCTGAACGGTAGAACTGTACACATTATCAACTAAATATCCTGTAAGGATTTTAGCTCCGGCAGCAATATCCGCTTCAGTATAATTAGAATAATCGCCCGGGCCAACCTGAGCTCCTTTCCCAACGGTATACAACTCCAGTAATTCTCGGGAATAGTTTTCATTTGGTGAAAACTGATTGTTTGAGGCGCCATTCAGGAAGATCAGCATCAACGGATTAACGGTAATATCCTTGATCATTTGCCGGAAATCGCCCAAACAAGCTGAACGTAAGATTTCCAAATACTGATAAACTGCTTTCGATTCTGAATTTGCATCTACGCCAAAATGATTTGCCCAAAACAAGCACATTTTCTCCTGGATACTAACATCAGGCTGATTACATCGTTCCATGATCCACGCTGTTCCGCTGGCCCGACGGGCATTATCTGTTGCTGTTTGATTAGTCGCCGGATAAAGTGAATTTACCCAGGTTGTTCCAAAAGCAGCAACTGCTTCATCGGTTGAATGTGTTAACGGAAAAGTTTGCGCAGGCTGAATCATCAGCGATGTTACAGTTGCATTCATTCCATTCGTTACGGCTTCCTGAATTTGTGAGTAAGTTGCTCCGAAAATGGTTCTTCTGAGAAGATG
>CBFGMW010000503.1:0-2634 GCA_965649925.1 uncultured Fluviicola sp. | reverse complement strand
TGCGTGCAGTGTCACCAGTTCGGATGGTGGGGCCTGCAGATAACTATCGTAATTTTCTTCCCCGGAAAGAATATTTTTTTGTTTGTAATCGTCCAGAAGCGAATCGAGCTCGAAGCGTTCTTTTTGAGAAAGCTCCATGAACGAAGTGTCTTCTTGCTGCATTCTTTTTTCGCGTTTCGCCGGAATAAGCATGATCCAGAAAATGCTTAGAGTTAGAACAATGAGAACGGAGGAAAGGACCATAATACGTTTCCACGGAACACGAACGGCTTCTACCTTAATTTTCCCGAGGCGAATGTCGTTTTTCAAAGCGTTTAACTCTGTTCGGTGTTCCGAATTAACTTCCAGCAACGTCAATTTTGATAGTATTCCCTGGATGAGTCTTTTAGAAGCTTTTTTGTGACGTATGAAATTCACCAGAACCTCCATCCACTTTGCTTTTACGCGATAATGCCGTGGATTGAAGCTGTTCAGTAATTCCCAAAACTCCGGGGTTAGTTCCTGGTGGATGTAATTGAAAATATATTGATCTGAGGCAGCGTTTTCGAGGTGTTTCAGGAAGTTGGTCCGAAAATTATCGAGCCAGTCGGCTACTTTGTCCTGGATTCTATCCTGGTGCTCGTCATCAAGAACGGTACTGAAAGAAACAATTATTCGTGCACTATGCAGATCAGTTATTGCCTGCGATTTCTCCTTTAATATCGGGTAAACCAGCGGTGTGACAAACGTTTTAAACTGTTCGAATTGGGCATGTTTAGAAATGTCGAACTCATTTTGAAACCCAATCACTTTTGGATCACGCTTCAATAACAGGATGATCTGTTTCTGTTGTTTCAGCCAGCTAAAATAAACCGCCAGTTCGTCGTTTGTGAGTTGATGAAAAAAAGAACTAAACTGTAAATGTTCGGGATTCAACCATGTTTCCGGGTTAATTCCTGCAGCAATAAATTTTTGTTTTACAACTTCAGCTGACATGTTTAATCAGCTTTAAGTACCTGAAGTGCCTTCTGCATTTCTTTGTCTTTCGAAGCAATTACGAGAAAATACCCGTCTTCAATAAACAATTGTCGCGCAATTTCGGCTTTTAAGGCTGTTCTGATTAACTCGCGGCTCACCAGAAATTCTTTGCGATTAACTGGCAGACCTAATTCATTGGAAGCGTATGAAACCAAACCATCCAGATCCTTGTTCGAAGGTTCGAACTGTTTGTTGAATGTTTGAATGGAGTTCCACTTTTGCCTTTTGTTTGAGACGAAGTCAAAAGCAAATTGCTGAATCGCATTCGAGTATCGAAGTTCGAGATAGTATACCGTTGAGTTGGAAGTATCAAGCGGTACAAATTTGTCGGGCATGATACCGCCGCCGCCATAAACTGTTCTTCCCTTCAGGGTTTTAAAACGCGGTGCATTTTTGAAAATACTCGAATCGACTGAGAAATATTCACCGTTTTTTTCGCGGTCATTCTCTTCATGGTAATACTCGCTGTAACCATTCTTGAATGAGCGTTGTATACAACGTCCGGAAGGCGTGTAATAACGTGCAATTGTTAAACGCAGGTTACTACGGTCGCGCAACGGGAAATCGCGTTGTACAAGCCCTTTTCCGAAAGAACGTCGGCCAATGATAGTTGCTCTGTCGTTATCCTGTAAAGCACCGGCAACAATTTCACTCGCTGAAGCCGAATTTTCATTGATTAGTACAACAGTTGGTGTTTTTTGTAAAAGACCTTTATCTGTTGATTTGTATACTTCGCGTTGTGTTTTTTTGCCTTTCACTTCAACAATGGTCATTTTGCCGGGAAGAAATTCATCTACAATTTCTACAGCTTCCTGCAAAACCCCACCCGTATTGTCGCGGAGATCAAAAATCAGTTTTTTCATTCCGGATTTTTGCAGTTTTTCTACCGCTGCATGAAATTCCTCACCGGAACTCATTGAGAATTGTTCCAGTCGAATAAATCCGGTCTCATTGTCAATCATTTCAGCACAACTGATTGATGGAATGGGAATAATTCCACGCAAAAGCGACTTCTTGATCTTACGTTTATTTCTGTAAAGGGTCAGTTCAACTTTCGTGTTTTCTCTCCCTTTCAGCATTTTGGTTACTAAATCATTCTTCAATTTTTTGCCTGTCACGGGTTTTGAATTGATTATTATGATTTTATCTCCTGCCAAAATTCCTGCGCGTTGTGAAGGTGAATTGGCAACTACGTTCGTTACACATAGCGTGTCTCTGATAATTGCAAATCGAATTCCGATCCCGCCAAATTCGCCATCAATTTGTTCATTAGCGGCAACAAGATCTTTGGCCGGGATATAATTGGAATGCGGGTCCAGTTTATGAAGCATATCGTTAACAGAATTCTCAAACAATTCGTCCTGATTAACATCATCAACATAAGCCAATCCTATAATGTTCAGAATGTCCTGCATTTTGGAATTGTATTTATTCTGAACTTCCGGAGCAACAGTATTTGTTCTGTTCAGAAGAGATCCAAGTAACAATCCGATTACAAGGAAAACCATTAGAAATAATGGTTGTAAATAGCTTTTTTTCATTTAGTCAAGTGTAAAAGGATTGGGTATATGTACCACCTCAACTCCTGCATCACGCAGAAAATCGACTCCTGTAGCG
>CBFGMW010000502.1:0-2635 GCA_965649925.1 uncultured Fluviicola sp. | reverse complement strand
TGATCTGACCAATTTCTATGTGAATAAAACGGAAATCGGGAATATCGGTGTAAGCCAGGTAACATGGAATCCTGTAAAAGAAGCACTGATCATCAACGGCGGTAGTTTGACCTATAATACGGTGGCAACGGATGAACCTGCACTCGGTTTCTCCGGATCATTCTACCCGATGCGTGAAAAAGATAATTACGGTCTCCAGATCAAATTCAACGGGACAGATCTGAAATTCGCCAATGCATTTGTTGATCCTGAGGTGGTGAGCAATATCAAAGGGAATCTGAAAGGAAGTTTGAAAGTGCGTGGTGAAACGGCTTCCCCGGAAATCAGCGGTGAAGTAAATCTGAATGATGCCGGTGCCAAGATTGGAATTTTAGGAACAACCTACAAAATGAGTGGGAAACTGAAATTCGATGGTAAAAACGATGTGATTTCAGGTACGCTTCCGGTTTACGATGAAGATGGTAATGTTGCTATCGCCGATTTACAGGTTTCACACTCTGATTTCGCTAATTTCGACATTAACCTCGATTTCTGGTTTGATAACGAATCTGTTTCAGGTGTTTACCATAAACCGTTTACCGGAAAATTCATGGTACTGAACACAAAATATAAAGAAGGTGAAATTTATTATGGTACTGCCTTTGCCTCCGGGTATGCCAATCTTGCAATACACAATGACCTGACCGAAATTGATGTACACGCAAAAACAGAGAAAGGTACCGAAGTCTCACTTCCTATGTACGGCGCAAGCGATATCTCTGATTTTGATTTCATTGAATTCTACGATCCGAATAAAAAAGTTTCCTCGAATACTGTTACTTCGGGTGGATTGGAATTAGCGCTAAATCTAAACGTCACTAACGAGGCCAGGGTTAATCTTATCTTCAATCCTATTACAGGTGATGCCATTGAAGCATACGGAAATGCACCTAACTTAAAGATTGAGATTTCAAATACTGTGAAAATGACTGGAGAATATAAGTTCGCACGTAGTCCGGAAGGGAAACGTGGAGGGTACGATATTGTTCTTCCACCGATTGAAACACGTTTTGATCTGATTGAAGGCGGATCTATTTCGTGGACAGGAACCCCTTACGATGCAAACATGCGATTGGCAGTAGTTAAAACTGTTACCGCCGATCTGAATACACTGGAGCAGGATGAAAACGGTACCGGAGTTTCCCGACGACGGAAAGTAGATTGTATGATGTATGTAAACGGGAAACTGAGTAAGCCGGAGATTACCGTTGATGTGAAATTGCAGGAACCTGCCGTTGGAAGTGAACGGGCTCTGGTGACCCGGGCTACCGGAACCGTAGAAGACGAACAAAAACAGTGGTTTAACTTGCTGGCATTTAGTTCGTTTGCGCCAATTAACGGTGGAAGTGGAGTAAGTAGTGGAACCGCATTGGAAATGGGTGGGCAGAAGGTGAATCAATTCCTGCAAAATACCGGAGCTAAAGATTTTGGAGTTGAGGCTGGAACCGGCGGCGGAAAAGTTACCTATGTAAAAACATTCGGTCCTAACGTAATTGTAAAAGGATCCGGTGGTGTAGCGGTTGAGGACGACGGACAAAATTCATCCAGCTCCCTGATGGGTGATATGAGTGTTGATATTCTTCTCAATGACGATGGAAGCTTCCGTTTAACAATCTTCAATCAGCCTAACGGAACCAATCCGTTAAACAGTTCTGAGAACGGTGATTACACCCAGGGAATTGGTTTGAGTTATTCCGAGGAATTTGATAAAACGAAAGATTCACGTTTGATAAAAGCCGTAAAAGATCCGTTCAATAAAAAAGGAAGTCGTAAAAAACGGAAGAAGAAAAAAATTCCAACTTCTACTTACGTGAATCCACAGGAATTTAAAAAGGAGGGTGAAGATCCTTTAACCCCGGAGACTCCAACTGAAATGCCTGAATAATTTCAAAAAGGAAATCTTCCGTGATTTCAATCCTTCTATTTGTACTTCTTTTGGTACTTTTGTTTCAAAGTAAATTTTATGAAAAAAGTTCTTGTTGCTAACCGTGGAGAAATTGCCCGCCGTGTTATTCGTACGCTGAAAAAAATGGATATTGCCACAGTGGCAATTTATTCAGATGCGGATGCAAACGCGCCACACGTGAAAGAAGCAGACGAAGCAGTTTATGTCGGTAAATCACCTTCAGCTGAGTCCTATTTGCAGCAGGAAACTATTTTAAAGCTTTGTAAAGAACTTGGTGTGGAAGGAATTCACCCCGGTTACGGATTTCTCTCCGAGAATGCCGGATTTGCACGGAAAGTAAAAGAAGCAGGAATTATATTTATTGGCCCGTCGCCGGAAGCAATGGAACTTATGGGCGACAAGCTTTCCGCGAAACAAGCCGTGAAAGGATATAACGTTCCGCTTGTTCCCGGAGTTGACGAAGCGATTACAGATCTGGAAGCCGCTAAAGTGATTGCGGCTGAAGTTGGTTTTCCGGTTTTGATCAAGGCATCTGCCGGAGGCGGTGGAAAAGGAATGCGTTTGGTAGAGAACGTAGAAGAATTTGAAGAACAAATGAAAATGGCGCAAAGCGAAGCTCGTTCTTCGTTTGGAGATGATGCTGTTTTTATTGAGAAATTTGTCACAAAACCGCGTCATATCGAGATTCAG
>CBFGMW010000501.1:0-2652 GCA_965649925.1 uncultured Fluviicola sp. | reverse complement strand
TTGTAAGATGGCAGGATTTTGGTGCCTTAAGACTGGTCTTTTCCTGATAATTTTATGATTCGGATTTATTAAAATTTACGAGAGACTTTAAGAATAAGAGATATTATGTCTTAAATCTTAAAGCCCTAATATCAAATTCAATGAAAATAGGAATAGTGCTTTATCCAACCTTTGGAGGAAGTGGAGTAGTAGCGACGGAATTGGGAAAAGCATTGGCTTTGAAAGGACATGAAATTCATTTCATTACTTATTCTCAACCCGTTCGCTTAGGAAGTTTTAGAGAGAATATTTACTATCACGAGGTGAGCATCAGCGATTATCCGTTGTTTGAATATCAGCCGTATGAAACCGAATTAGCCAGTAAAATGGTAGATGTGGTAAAATATGAACATTTGGATTTACTGCATGTTCACTATGCAATTCCTCATGCATCTGCCGCATTTATGGCTCAGCAGATCTTAAGATCACAAGGAATTGAAATCCCGTTTATCACTACGCTGCATGGAACCGATATTACGCTTGTTGGTCGTGATCCTTCATTTGAACCCGTTATTTCGTTCTGTTTGAATGCGTCTGATGCAGTTACGGCTGTTTCCGAAAGTCTGAGAAAAGACACATTGGCTCATTTTTCCACAAGAAGAAAAATCCATGTAATTCCGAATTTCATTCATGTTCCTGAAACATTACCGGTTATGGATATGAAAAAGCGCCGTCAGTACGCCAACGACGAAGAACGAATTATCTGTCACGTTTCCAATTTCAGGCCGGTAAAAAGGCTGGAAGATGTTATCCGGACATTCCAGTTGATTCAGAAAGAAATGCCTGCCAGGTTGATTCTTTGCGGCGATGGTCCGGAAAGGGCAAAAGTAGAACGCCTGGCGCGTGAATTGGATGTTTGTCACCGCGTGCGATTTACAGGGAAAGTACGTGATGCGAGTTCGATTTTGCAATTGTCAGATTTGTTCCTGCTTCCTTCCGAAACAGAAAGTTTCGGTTTGGCTGCCCTGGAAGCAATGGCTGAAGGTGTACCTGTTGTTTCTTCCAATACAGGTGGTATTCCGGAGGTAAATGTGCACGGAGTTTCCGGTTATTTATCGAATGTGGGTGATGTGGAAGACATGGCCAAACACAGTATTGAAATTCTGAAAAACGATAAAACGCTTCTGAAATTTAGAGAAGCTGCTTTGAAAAGAGCGAACGACTTTAAGCTGGAGAATGTTCTTCCAATGTATGAAGAATTGTACGAGTCTGTTGTAATGGAAAAACAACGGTTGTATTGATTTTTTGAATATCATTTTCATAAAGAAAGCACCCGATCTTGCCCTCGGGTGCTTTTTTGTTAACACTGCGGTCGGTTTACTTCAATATATTTACATGCCCCGTAACCACGTTATCCACTTTTCGGTGAATTGTTGATTTGAATTCGATCTTCCACGTATAGGTTCCATCTTGCGCAACGAGACCACGGAAAGATCCATTCCAACCTTCTTCAATGTCTTCTGATTCAAATACAGTTTCGCCCCATCTGTTGTAAATCCAAAAATGATAATAGTGCGGATCCATTCCTGATTCCACTACGGGCTTAAATTCATCATTATTTCCATCACCATCAGGCGTGAATGTATTTGGAACGTAATAGATCAAATCTTCTTCTACATAAACGGTAGCGTGAGCAGTATCAACACAGCCGTGATCTGAAGTTGCTGTTAATATAATGTCGTATGTTCCGATTTCTTCAGGATATGTATGCCATGGATCAAATTGAGGTGATCCGGTACCGTCTCCAAAATTCCAGCTATAGGAATCCGCTCCTGTTGTGTAATTTTCCATGTGTGTAATAGGAGACGTTTCCAACAAGTAATTTGGACTTGGCTGGAACGCAGCGTTTGGAACGGGGTAAACACAAACCGCCGAATTGAATGTTGTATCATAAACGCAGCCAATTGGAGATGTACTTACCAGTGTAACATCGTAACATCCGTCGTTTTCAAAAGTGTAAGTTGTGCTGCAACCGACAACACTATTGCCGTCTGAGATATTCCAGAAGCAAGTATTGGCCGTTCCGGAGGTATTCGTAAAATCTACTTCCAATGGAGCACAACCACTTGTTAGGCTGAAGCTTCCCGTCATTACAGGGGCCTGCTCAAAAGCAATGGAAACAGAATCGGAGTCGATACAGCCAAACTGATCTGTTCCTGTTACGGTGTAAAAACTGGCAACGGTAGGAGTGAACGGGGTGTTGTTTAATACTCCGTTTGTCCAGGAATATGAATCTGCTCCCGATCCGCTTAAAGTAACCGGAGCATCCAGACAAATAATTTGATCAGGACCTGCGTCAACAACCGGTAACGGATTAACTGTAACTGCAACCTGATCGGTATCTGAACAACCGTTTGCATCCCATCCAACCACTTCAAAAGTCCAGTTTCCCGTTGGCGGTTCAAAAGGAACAGTGTTCAAAACTCCTGAATCCCAGATTATTATTTGAGTTCCGGTGGCGTTTAAGGTCACCATTTCATGTAAACAAACGGCTACGTCACTTCCTGCATCTACCACCGTTGGTGCAAAAAAGCTGACCTGGAGTGAATCTGTGTTTGAACATCCATTGGCATCGGTTCCGGTGACTGTGTAATAACCCGGATTAGGATTGAA
>CBFGMW010000500.1:0-2652 GCA_965649925.1 uncultured Fluviicola sp. | reverse complement strand
AGGAAGATTGAATTTTTCTTTCAGGCCAGCTATTTGTTTTTCCAACTCTTCAATTGAAGCTAATTCCCAATCAGGCAATTGCTCTCCGGTCCAATTTCTCAAAACGCGCTTTACATACGGGTTCAGTTCAAAAAGATCTGTAACCTGAAATTGCAGGCTTTGATTGTGTTTGAGAACGGTCCAATCCGTAGGAAAAAGAAACAGCGGTGTTGTTCGTTCATTTCCGTCAATTGTCCAGTGGAGAACAGAATGAACCACACAAAGTGAATTCACATCTGCTTCTTTCCGAAACGTTTGTGCTGTACGAACAATGCTTTTTACAGTATTGTTTTGGGTCAATTCAGTTTTGTCAACCGGCAGCGCTTCCAATTCAATAAGTCCGGTCTTTTCAGTATCCAGGCACACCAATTGATCGGATACGGGGATATCAGACAACTCGTGAATAAAATTCGGGATATTGAACTTAGAATCAGACATAACAATGAATTAACGAAAGTAGCGAATTATTGCTCAAAAGAGTTCATTAACTTCACAGTTGATTACTTAACTTTCATAGAAATTGATGGTATGAAAAACGCACTTTTGATCTTTATTCTCGCAATCGGAATACCGGTTTTCGGTCAAACTACGCGAATTGCATTCGGTTCTTGTGCCCGACAAACAGATCCGCTGACTATTTTCGATACTATTCTGAATTATCATCCGAGCCATTTTATTTTCCTGGGTGATAACCTGTATGGAGACACACGTGATACTTCTCTTTTGAAAATCAGATACCAGGAACTGGCAAATCATTCCGGTTTTCAGCATTTAATGGACAGTACCACGGTTTGGGCAACCTGGGACGATCATGATTACGGTGAAAACGATGCAGGAAGACATTATCCGATGAAAAAAGCATCGAAGGAAATATTTCTCGATTTTTTCAAAGAACCGCAAGATTCCGAACGAAGAAAACACGACGGAATTTACACTTCTTATTACATCAAAGATTCAAACATGACTGTTCAGGTAATCCTGCTCGATACCCGCACCTTTCGCGACGATTTGAAGAAATACCGGGGTGCTTACCGTAAAGACACATTGTACCAATACGGGCTCGACTATCGCCCGAGTAAGTCGAAGAAAATCAATTTACTCGGCGCTGCACAATGGAACTGGCTGGAAGAAGAGCTGAAAAAACCTGCTGATGTACGCATTGTTTGCAGCAGCATTCAACTGGCTCACAGCTATAACGGTTATGAATCGTGGACAAACTTCCCCACCGAATTGGTTCGGTTTCAGCAATTGGTTCAAAAAACAAAAGCGAACGGGTTATTTGTGATTTCCGGAGACGTTCATTATGCGGAGATATCTGTTCTGAAATCCGAATACACTTACCCTATTTATGATTTCACATCAAGCGGATTAAGTTCGAAATGGCATTTGGCAACACCGAACGCCAACCGGACCGACGGACCAATTATGCAGAACAATTTCGGTTTAATCGAATTCACCAAAACAGCCGACGATTGCGAAATACAATTTCGGTTGATTGATTTAGATAACCAACCGGTTTTAAGCAAAACCATTTTGCTCTCACAATTACGATTTAAGTGATTGAAATTTCAAGGTGTGAATCTGTCCTGAAATACTAACTTTGCATTTGTACAAGAACTCAGATCATGAACGAAAAAGATATGAAATTTGCCACGAAAGCCATTCACGCTGGTGTGCATCCTGATGAAACTACCGGAGCAATTATGACTCCTATTTACCAAACTTCAACATACGTGCAGGAATCGCCCGGTGTGAACAAAGGTTACGGGTACGCTCGCGGTAAGAACCCGACTAGAGAAGCTCTTCAGGCAAACATTGCTGCTCTTGAGAACGGCAACCATTGTGTATGTTTCAGTAGTGGCGTTGCAGCAACAGATGCTGTTTTGAAATTATTGAGCCCGGGTGATGAGGTAATTACAGGTGATGATCTTTATGGTGGAACATATCGATTATTTACGAAAATCTATGAGAAATTCGGGATCAAGTTCCATTTCATTGATTTAACGAATGCTGAAAATGTAAAACAATATATTAACAGCAACACCAAATTGATCTGGGCAGAAACGCCGACAAATCCAACCATGCAGATCATCGATATTGAAGCAGTTGCAGCTATTTCCAAAGCAAACAATATCATCATGGTTGCTGACAATACGTTTGCATCACCTTACTTGCAAAATCCTTTGGATCTTGGTGCCGATATCGTAATGCATTCGGTTACCAAATATTTGGGCGGACACTCTGATGTTGTAATGGGAGCTCTGATCACAAACGACGAAAAAATTCACGAGCAATTATACTTTATTCTGAATAGTTCGGGCGCAAATCCGGGTCCTATGGATTCATTTTTGGTACTTCGCGGAATCAAAACTTTGCATTTGCGTATGGAACGTCATTGTGCAAACGGAAGAAAGATCGCTCATTTCTTAAAAGACCACCCGGCAATTGAAAAGGTATACTGGCCAGGTTTTCCCGAGCATCCAAACCACGAGATTGCGAAAAAACAAATGCGCGATTTCGGTGGAATGATCTCCATTGTTCTGAAAGACAAAGCAATTGAAAATACTTACCGTGTTGCATCTTCTTTCAAATTATTCTCATTAGCAGAATCAC
>CBFGMW010000499.1:0-2665 GCA_965649925.1 uncultured Fluviicola sp. | reverse complement strand
GGCTGAAGTGAATCTGCTGTAATCTTTGAATAGCGGAAAATTGCCGGTTCTCCCTTTTGCATTTTTTTCGTGTCTATTGTTTGTCCGCTTCCGTCGCCTTTGATTTTACATGCACCGCAGGCAATCAATCCGGCAACAAGAATAAGTGAAAATATCGTTTTCATGTCTTTAGTAATTATTAAACAAATATAATATTCCTCCAGTTTAATTCACCGAAGCAATCTTTGTTCCAAAATGTACCAAAGAAAACACGTAACTTTGTAGCCGCAAAAATATTGAATGAGAACAAAGTTAATGTAGTAACACTTGGTTGTGCTAAGAACACCTTCGACTCAGAAGTCATGATGGCACAGCTGAAGGCAAACAAATTTGAAGTTGAACACGAGGCAACTCAGGACGATTCTGAAATTGTAATCATCAACACTTGCGGATTCATTGATAATGCCAAGCAGGAATCTATTGAAACTATTCTGCGTTATGCGGATGCAAAGAAAGAAGGACTCGTAGACAAAGTATACGTTACCGGATGTTTGGCGCAGCGCTACAAAGAAGATCTGGAAAAGGAAATTCCGGAAGTAGATGCTTTCTTCGGAACAAGAGAATTACCCCGTTTACTAAAAACACTGAAAGCCGATTATAAACACGAATTGGTGGGAGAACGTTTACTGACAACTCCTTCGCACTACGCATATTTCAAGATTGCAGAGGGCTGCGACAGACCTTGCTCATTCTGTGCAATTCCGCTGATGCGTGGAAATCACGTTTCTACACCTATGGACCAATTAGTGAAATCGGCTAAAAGTTTGGCTGCTCAAGGCGTGAAAGAAATTTTGCTGATTGCTCAGGATTTGACTTATTACGGATTAGATATTTATAAAAAACGAAACCTGGCTGAGCTAATCGACCAATTGGCAGCAGTTGAAGGAATTGAATGGATTCGTTTGCATTATGCTTTCCCGGCAGGTTTCCCAATGGATGTTCTGGACGCAATGGTAAAGCATCCGAACGTTTGTTTGTACCTGGATATGCCGCTTCAACACGGTTCTACTAAAATTCTTCAGTCAATGCGCAGAGGAATTACCCGTGAAAAAACAGAAGCTTTAGTAAATACCATTCGTGAGAAAGTTCCGAATGTAGCAATCAGAACCACTTTGATTGCCGGTTATCCCGGTGAAACCGAAGAAGATTTCCAGGAAATGTATGATTTCGTTGAACGTATGCGATTTGATCGTTTAGGAATCTTTACATACTCGCATGAAGAAAACACACATGCTTACAACCTCGAAGACGATGTTCCGGACGAAGTAAAAAGAGAACGTGCAGATATCATTATGGAGTTGCAATCCGGAATCAGCTATGATCTTAACCAGGAGAAAATCGGGAAAACATTCAAGGTTTTGTTCGACAGGATTGAAGGCGATTATTTCATCGGAAGAACGGAATTTGACTCTCCGGAAGTAGACAATGAAGTGTTGGTTAAAAAATCAGAGGGATATGTAAGTATCGGCGATTTTGCCATGGTAGAAATCACTTCTTCAGATCATTACGACTTGTATGGCAAATTTGTCCAGGTGTGTTAATATTCGACAGATCTTCATTAAATAGCGTATAAATACTCGATAAACATCGATGAATTTTCATTGTTAATTTTGTATTAATTGAATTAAGCGTAACTTTGAAGCACTTAATATTTTTAATACCTATTACTAATGAAGAAACGTCTACTACTCGTGAGTGGGGTTTGTTTGTTTTTATCGATTCAGTCGATTGCTCAAACAACTTCTACTGCACACGTATTGCCAAAAACTGTAACCGCGGTTACCTCACTAAACACACAAGCAGCTTTAATTTCTGAAAAACAGGTACAACTTGACAATGCAACAAGTACTTCAAGAGCAGCTGTTTCTGAAATCAAAACGCAGCTATCAGATCTTCTCACTACCTATCATGGAATGTTGAAAAGTGAATTCTCTAAAGCAACAACAGATCTAGCTCAAAAAGAACTTTTGGAAGAAATGCTTTACACGGAAAGTCGAATTGCATCCTTATCATCGAATCAACGCTAATCTATTCACTATGAAAAAATCTACATTCAAAGGATTCGTTGCAGGTTTAACGCTTTCCTTATTCAGTATCGGGTCTGTTCAGGCACAAGCCTTCTCAGAAGGTTTCAATGATATCACGCTCCTTGCAGGAAACGGTTGGGCAATGACCAATGCCAGTGTTGCAGTTGGTTCTACAAACTGGTTTCAGGGAACAAGTGTTGCCGGAGGAGGTCCGTTCGACGCATACAATGGTGCTGCAAACGCATACATTGGAGCAAACTTCAACAATACAGGTTCTACAGGAACAATCAGTAACTGGTTAATGACACCAAACCGTACATTCAGAAACGGCGATGTAATTACGTTTTATACACGTAAACCAGCACCAGATAGCTACGCCGACAGATTAGAAGTTCGTTTAAGTACAAATGGCGCAAGCACGAATGTTGGTTCAGGCGCAGCAGTTGGTGACTACACGACACTTTTAATGAGTGTTAATCCAAGTTTGGTGCTGGGTGTTTATCCAACCGCGTGGACTATGTATACTATTACAATTTCAGGTCTTCCTGCACCAACTTCAGGAAGAATTGCTTTCCGTTACTTTGTTACAGGTGCAGGTT
>CBFGMW010000498.1:0-2666 GCA_965649925.1 uncultured Fluviicola sp. | reverse complement strand
AGCAATGATTGAAGGCTGGGCGGTTTATACCGAATTAATGATGCTCGAAAACGGTTACGGTGCTTCGACAGGATCAACAACCTCTACTCCCGAAATGTGGCTGATGTATTACAAATGGAATTTACGAACAACCTGCAACACAATCCTCGATTATTCGGTTCACAACCTGAATTGGTCGAAAGAAAATGCAATGAATCTCCTTGTTCGCGAAGCTTACCAGCAACAGGCCGAAGCCGATGGAAAATGGAAACGCGCAACACTTACACAAGTTCAATTATGCAGCTATTTTACGGGATTCTCTGAAATAGTGAGTCTGAGAGATGTCTTGATGAAACGAAAAGGAAAGAAATTCCAATTGAAAAAATTCCACGAAGAATTCCTGAGTTACGGAAGTGCTCCGGTTAGAGATGTGCGAAAAATGATGCTGAAATGACAACAACACAACAACTGGCAAAACATTTGCGCGAAGTACATTTTGGTGGGAACTGGACCTGCTCGGATCTGAAGGATCAGTTGACCGATATTTCATTACAACAAGCATTAAGAAAATTTGAATCACTCAACAGTATTGCAGCGCTTACATTTCATATCAACTATTATGTAAAAGGAATTACAAGAGTTCTTTCAGGAGACGAACTCAATACGAACGACAAATTCAGTTTTGATCATCCTGATTTTAATTCAGAAGAGGACTGGAAAAACTTTTGTCAGGAATGTTTAAGCGATGCTGAAAAATTAGCCGGTTTAATACAAGCTCTCCCCGACTCTGTTTTGAACGACGTTTTCGTATCGGAAAAATACGGAACATATCACCGCAACTTGCTCGGATTGATTGAGCATTCACATTATCATTTGGGACAAATAGCAATTATCAAAAAACTCACGTCCGAAGTTCATACTGAGCCTGTCGAAGTATGAATTATCTCGGACACATCTATTTCTCCAATAACAACCTGCAATTGGCCAAAGCGAATTTGTTCGGAGACAGCGTTAAGGGAACGCATCTGGAAATCTATCCGCTATTCATTCAGAAAGGAATCCGGCTGCACCGGGAAATCGATAATTACATCGATCATCATCCGAAAGTATTGGAGTTAATCCGGGAAATCAGGGTAGATCTTCCGAAAGTAGCAGGAATTGCAATCGATTTGTTTTTCGACCATTTACTGGCAAAACACTGGTCGAACTGGAACTCAGAACCGCTTGATGATTTCCTCGACAGGGTACATAATTCATTGGAAGATCTCGACAAAAATCACTATCCAGAATCGTTCAACTTTTTCATTCATAAACTCTGTGAAATGCGTTGGATGAATAGTTATAAACTCACTTACGGGCTTGATAGAATGTGCAACGGAGTCAGCAGGAGATTGAGTTTCGATAATGAATTGAAAAACGGATTAGCCGTATTTTTGAAAAATGAAACACGCATAACAAGTGTGTTCAATGAATATATGCAAGATGCAAATGAACATTTTCTAATAAACGTTTAGAGAATTTAGTTGTAACTTACGCATCCCAAATGAGAAATAGAAAATACATTTTTTTTGTACTTGGAGCACTGCTATTATTAAGTTTCAGCCTTGTGGTCTTTGTGTTTTCAGGCAAAGCACAGGAAAACGACCAACGGAAAAATCCGCTGGTTGCTAATGAACATGATCTTCCGGCAATCCTGAAACGCGGAAAATTGACCATCCTTGCAGAAAACTCAAGTACCTCTTTCTTTATCTATAAAGGAAAAAAAATGGGTTTCGAATATGAGATTCTGAAAGAATTCGCCGAAGATCTTGGGGTTCCACTTGAAGTTAAGATCGTTACCGATTTGGATAAAATGCATGATCAGCTGAACGCCGGTGAAGGCGATATTTTAGCTTGTAATTATACAATAACACGCGATCGTCAGGATTTGATAAACTTCTCTACTCCTTACTTCCAATCAAACCAGGTGCTTATTCAACGAGTTCCGGATGAAAATTCGGGTGAAACTCTTGTGCGTGATCCATTACAGCTTGCACGAAAAAAAGTATGTGTTTGGCCCGGATCAAGTTACTATCAGCGCTTATTGAACCTGCAGAATGAAATTGGCGACACTATTTTCATTCGTCCAACGCAGGGATACCAGGGTGTTGAAGAATTAATTGAATTGGTTGCCGACGGGCAAATTGATTATACAATCGCGGAAAAAAATATCGCTGTAATCAATGAACGCTATTACGACAACATCGACGCAAATCTGGCTGTCTCGTTCAAACAGAATATTGCCTTCGGATTGCCAAAGAACGCACCGTTATTAAAAAAACGTCTTGATAAATGGCTGAAGAAATTCATGGAAAAAGAAACATTTTCCTTTATTAAACGAAAATACTTCGAGCAGATCAACCAGTTAACAAACTTCCAGAACAAAAATTACAGCAGTAAACACGGCGCAATTTGTCCTTACGATGCCATCTTACGTGCAGAAGCGGCCAGATACAATTTAGATTGGCGACTGGTTGCCGCAATCATTTACCACGAAAGCGGGTTTAATCCAAATGCCCGGGCTTTCGGAGGCGCTTACGGATTAATGCAGTTTATGCCCGGAACCGGACCTAACTACGGAGTTTACCCAAGTTCAACTCCCCAGGTTCAGATCCAGGGCGGAATGAAATTCATTTCCAAACTGGATA
>CBFGMW010000497.1:0-2669 GCA_965649925.1 uncultured Fluviicola sp. | reverse complement strand
ATGGAGTTATGATTATTACCTTGATTTCGATCCTCGGAGCCCGCAATGTTTCAGTTATACAGGACCGGAAGCAAAAAACAGTCCGGCAGTTTCTGCAGCAGACGAAACTATTACCTGTACTGTAGCAAATATGGGTGAATTGATAAATTACTCGCCCACACCGACTTCTGTTTTGATGACACTGTTTAATGATTGTTTTCTTTCCGTTGAAGACAAAACTCAGACTGATCTGACGATTTATCCGAACCCGCTGATTTCAGGAGGAAACTTATCCTTCTTATCACATGATCTGCAAGGAAAAAATGCACGTGTTCTTTTCACTGATCTGCAGGGAAAGCTACTGGCTGAAATGGCTTTTGAACAGGAGATTACTACCCCGCCTTTAAACTCAGGGGTTTATTTTGTAATGATTTTAGGTGAAAACGAAGAGAAGATTGCGTTAGAAAAGATTGTGGTGGAATGAAAAGATGATGCTTCGGCGAGCTGTAATTTACTTTTAACACATAGGGAACATAGATTACATAATCACATAGTTCTGAAATAAACGTGAGATTAGAATTTGTGTTAGTTGCACTTTCTACTTTACTTCATCGGAAATTGTTCTTCTGCCAGACCGGAATATCACCTGAGTATCAGAAGTCAGATTACATTCCACTTTTTCAGGATCTTTTGAGCTCTTTACGACCTGATCCGGTTAAATGCTTTTCCGAAGTTTTCAATTACATCCGTAATGAGCATGCTTTCCATGCTTTGTGATTCGAGTGTGAGATCGGCTGCTAAACCGTGCAGGTAAACTCCCAATTGTGCGGCATTTAACGGCGAATATCCTTGTGCAAGAAATGAAGTAATTACGCCGGTTAATGCATCCCCGGAACCTCCTTTCGACAGTCCGGCATTTCCGGTTGAATTATAAAAAACATCATCCGTAGTTACAATTGCCGTTTGATGTCCTTTTAAAACAAGGATAACCTGGTGTTCTCCTGCTTTTTGTATGGCCGTTTTGATTCGCGCTTCATAATTCCCGTGTTCTCCGAACATCCGGTCGAACTCGCCGCTATGTGGTGTTAATATAGTATTTGGCGGAAGTGAGCTGAAAAGTTTTTGATTGTGGGAAATAATTGTCAGTGCGTCTGCATCCAGCAACAAACTTCCTTTATATTGCGAGATTACTTCGAACAGCAGTTCTTCTGTAGATTCATCGGTTCCAATTCCCGGACCTATTCCAAGAGCCGAAAACTTGTCAAAACTTAACGGACCACCTTCTCTCATTAACAGCATAGCTTCCGGAATTGCCTGCTGTAAAATCCCACGTTCCTCTGCCGGGACACAAACAGTAACTAAACCGCATCCCGAGCGGAGTGCAGCTCTTGAAGCAATAACGGCAGTCCCCATGTATCCTTTTTTACCCGCAATCAGCAATGCATGGCCGTAATTGCTTTTATTGGAATCGGGTTCCCGTTGTTTCAGAATGGATCTGATATGACTAATTGTTAACTTATTCATAGGAATTTATGCTCTAAGATAAGAGCATATTTACTTTTTGCCTCAAAAACTGAACTGTATGCCAACAAATTTCACTATTAAAATGAAAATTCGAAGCTGTGTAACATTTGTAACAGTAGTTTTGTTTTACTGTTTCTAATTTTGATGAAGCATCATGAAAATGAAAAAGAACCAAAGTATTTGTCTTTTATACCATTTGGCAAAAGTAACAGCAAAAAACACATTTAACAGATCAATCAAATGACTTTTATCAGAAAATACCAACTCATAATAATCGGGGCAGCAGCCGGAGGAATTACAGGTTACCTTTATTACGCTTTTATAGGATGTGCAAGCGGAACATGCGCTATTACTTCCAGTCCGGTAAATAGCACCGTTTACGGTATATTGATGGGAGGCCTGATATTCAGCCTGTTCAAACGCAGCGAAACGAATAGTAGTACTCATGAAAAACAATAACTTCATTCAGAATACTGATAACTGCCGCATACCGGCCAAACAAAAATAGCTTGCCTTATGATGAAAGACATTCTTTATTCGACACTCCACAACCGCTGCCCGAAATGTCATGAAACTACTGTTTTTAAGGTCCGGAACGCGTTTAACCTCAAGCATTTTATGGAGATGAATGAAGTTTGTTCCGTATGTAACGAAAAATATGAAAAAGAACCTGGCTATTACTTCGGTGCAATGTATGTAAGTTACGCCTTAATGGTTGCTCTTTTCGTAACAACCTGGGTATTGAACAGCTGGTTAATTCACGCTGGTATTATTACATATTTCATTTCACTTGTTTCAATAATTGTTCTTTTAGCTCCACTCACATTTCGATTGTCGAGGCTCATCTGGCTGAATTTTTTCATCAGCTACAACCCCGGCTTTTCCAAAACAAAAAAAATTAAATCATGATGAAATTCTATTTCGCGATAAGCGCATTCCTATTGCTCTTTGGAGCTTGCACAAACCAAAGCACATCCTATCAGCTAACTGCTGATGAGTTCGAAACCAGGTCAGAAGAAACTGCACCGAGTTACCTGATTGATGTGCGCACAGCAGACGAATTTAACGGCGGACATATTCAGAATGCGCAAAATATTGACTGGACTGATGCGGCCTTCGGCAAAAAGATCAGTGAATTGGATATCTCCAAACCGGTATTCATTTAC
>CBFGMW010000496.1:0-2704 GCA_965649925.1 uncultured Fluviicola sp. | reverse complement strand
TTGCTCTTGAAGCTATCTGTTTCCTCATCGTCAGCTTCCGGTTCCTTTTTCCCCTTTGGCTCCTTAGCCGAACTTCCTTTTTTAGCGGAAGCAGCTTTCTTTTTAATGTATGGTTTTACAGGGTCTATAGAAGCGATCGAATAAGTTTTCTCGGCATATTCATCGGCTTTTTTGATGAGGAGCCAATTCTTATCAGTTCCGTCATTCATGCGGACCAGGGCAAATGCTCCTTTGAGATGTTTTCCTTTCAGCACAAATTTCAGATCGCCTTTATGGTATTGGAGCAGGATCACTTTTTCATCCGGTTTTGTCTTATCGGGTTCAAGCGGCACATAGGTCCCATTATCCCAGATATGTACTATTCCCGCACCATAATTTCCTTCGGGGATTTCTCCGTAGAATTTACCATAAGCAAGCGGGTGATCTTCCACATGAACAGCAAGACGTCTTTCCCCGGGAACCATTGACGGTCCTTTGGGAACAGCCCAGCTTTTCAAAACACCTTCCATTTCCAGGCGGAAATCATAATGCAAATGTGAAGCATGGTGCCGCTGCACGACGAACGTAAGTTTCTCCGACGATTTCTCTTTACCAGTCGAAGGCTCGGGTGTTTGCCCGAAGTTTCTTTTTTTTCGATAAAGCTGTAATGCCATAATCAGGAAGCTTTAGATTTACTATTCTGCAAACTCGCTTTGAGCTGTGCCATCAGATCTTTCGATTTGCTGTGTACCACTTTCAGCCTGGGAACTTTCGATTTCTTTCCTTTCGCTTTTGCTCTAATGATCTTTAGGAGTGAAGCCGCATATTCATCTTTGAACTTATCTATGCTAAATGGAGTCGTGTATTGTTTAATGAGCGCCATTGCCATTTTCAATTCGGCAGGTTTTACTTCTGAAGCGCCGGGTAGTTTCAGCTCGCTGGTTTCACGAATTTCCTGGGCAAAGCGAATCTTGCTTAATACCAATACATTTCCGCGCGGTTTCAAAACAGTTAACGTCTCGGCCGTACGCAAAACGAATTGTGCTATTCCCACTTTTTTCGATTTCGCCAATGCTGCGCGCATTAAGGCATAGGCCTTGACGCCCGATTTTTCAGGTTCTACGTAATAGGAATTTTCAAAAAAGATAGTGTCGATATCCTTTTCGTCCACAAAATGATCTACCTGTATGATCTTGCTGTTTTCCGGTGCAGCTGCTTCAAAATCTTCCTGGTCAAGCAAAACATATTGTTCCTTCAGTTTATAAGCTTTGGCAATATTTTCCCAGGAAACTTCTTTTCCCGTTTCTTCGTTGACCCGTTTAAATCGAATATGGCTCATATCGCGCGGATCCAGCATATCCAGATCCAGCGAACTTTGCTGCGTAGCACTGTATAATTTTACAGGAATATTAACCAGTCCAAAACTGATCGCACCTTTCCAGATTGCTTTCATACGCGGTATTTTTAGTTATGAATCATATTATGACAACTCTCAGTCCACAATTATTTTTCTATTCCATCTTCATAAGGAACAGGTTGTTCTTCCATTTGTTTCCTGGCCATTGCTGCAACCTGCTGATTACTCATCAATGAGCTCATCACTATTTGTGATTTCAACCCTGGTGCTACAGCATGCGGTTTTCCTTTCATAAGTGCATCGAAACCGATCTTTGCAACTACAGCCGGTTCTTCCATTTTTTCTGTGGCTTTAATGTTTTCTGCATTGGCACGAACGAAGAATTCAGTATCTGTTGCACCGGGAATCAACGCAGTCATTGTTACGTCGGAATCTTTTAGTTCGTTGATCAACGCATCAGTGAAGGAAAGAACAAAGGCTTTTGTTGCGGCATAAACAGCAAGCAGCGGAGTTGGCTGGTAAGAGGAGATAGACGCTAGCTGCAGAATTTTCCCTTCGTTCCGGTAAAGCATTTCCTGCATAAAAAGTTTTGTAAGATGTACCAGAGAAGCTATGTTCAGTTGAATGATGGATAATTCTTCTTCCAAATCTGTTTGACTGAACAAACCGTGTTCTCCTGCGCCGGCATCATTTACAAGTACATCAATTTTGATATTCAGGTCCGTAATTTCGTTATACAAGTGCTGCGCATTACCAACTACACTGAGATCATTTGAAATCGGAATAACAAAAGGAGAGCCACTTTGTCGGAGCATTTCTGCCGTTTCTTCCAATCTTTTTTCGTTGCGGGCCACAATCACCAATTTGTATCCTTCATTAGCAAATAAAATAGCGAGTTCTTTCCCTATTCCGCTGGTGGCGCCCGTGATTAGTGCTGTTTTAACTGTTTCCATACTGAATATTTTTAAAGTATCCGATTATCTGAGAAGACTTCCGGGAGGATAGATGTCGACATACAATGCTCCTTCTGAGTTAATACTTGCCCGGTGCATCCGATCGCAGTTAAACGAAAAAGCAATCTCCCCGTTTCTGTCGAGACTTACGATTCCAACGTCACCGGGGATAACTCTTTCCGCATTGTTGACAGTGAAATTACACGCTTCCTGGAGCGTCATTCCCCGCAATTCCATAAGCATTGCTACTTTGTGTGCAATTACGTTGGTTATAATCACTTCACCGTCGCCCGTGCATGACGAAGCGCAGTTAAGATCCGCATAACAACCGGCACCAATCATACAACTGTCGCCAACCCTGCCCGGTAAACAATTCGACAAACCACCTGTAGAAGTAGCAGCTGCAAGTCGTCCG
>CBFGMW010000495.1:0-2715 GCA_965649925.1 uncultured Fluviicola sp. | reverse complement strand
TCCAGGATCGCTATTGCTACATGATAACGCTGTAAACGTGATTTTACAATTGTCAGATCATCGGGACGCAGCGTGAAAATCAGAATGGAAATTCGTGCCGAAACCTGTGAAAGTGCCGAGATGGTTTTGTAAACAACTGAAAAGCGTTTGGTAGATGCACCACACGATTGTAGAATAGCAATTTCATGATGCATGACTTTCAGTGTGCCCCCAAATAGGGCAGAGGCTTTTCGAATTTCCATCATTTGATCGTAATGGACCGCGGAAAGTTTTTGAGTATTCGACCTTCTTGCAAAACTTTCGATAGACTGATCAATTGCTTTTCTGATTGCAAGTTCTTTGCTTGTAAGCTCAATAGAATCGGTATGCTGCTGCTCTTCCGTGAAATGCGCTACTAAACTGTCAAGATAATCGGTATTGGTTTTCCATATCTGTGAAATGGACCGGCGTAACGGATTGGCGGCAGAAAAAGGAAACGAACAGAAAATAATGAAAATCGCCCAGCCAGAACCAATCCACAAAAACTGCAGGTATTCGAACGATTTTTCAAAACTGCACGGAGTTGTTAGCCCGAAAAGATAAAAGAACCCAACTCCAACTCCAATGGATGATCCGTAATTACTCCAGTTTCTGATCAATGCGGCAAACATTCCGATAATTGCCATGCAGATCACGGAAAGAACTACTGAATCACCAACCATTAATCCAATGAATCCTGCAACACAAATAAGCGTTGCTTCAACGAATTGAATGAGCATTTTCCGGTAATGCGGACCGCGGTAATCGACCAATGTGAGCATATACGCGGCAAACGCAGCCCAGATAATTTCAATTTTTAATCCGTAGAAAATGGGGAGGACGATGAGCGGGACATTTAACGCTAAAACAACCCGTATTGACCAGCTCAATGTCGGCTCAAGATATTCCTGATGCAGAATTGTATTGAATTGTTTGATGGGTTGAAACCTCATAACGCTTGTCTGCGGCAAAGATAATAAGAGTAGGGAAGGTAATCGGGGAAATTGGATGAAAGTTTTGGAAAGAAGAGTTGTTTTAAGCTTTTTTGTCGATTGGTAGTTTTGGGTCTGGGATTGAAAATATCGTCTGTAAGTACCGTAAACGGGAGAGTTTTCGTAATATATCGAATTATCGAATTATCGAATTATCGAATTATCGAATTATCATAATCTATAATTACTGATGTTTCTAATTCGCGAAGATGAGAAATCGGGAATTCGACGAATGTTGATGGTCGACCGAATCAATTCAGATTCTGACAATCTTCCGAATCTCAAACAAATTTTTAGTCGATAGAAATAATCCGTAAAACGGTTCTTCGATTCAGCTTATGTAAATCCTCATATAGTTTTCGGTCACTCTTAAACTAATTAATAAAGGTTTCGGTTAATGAATAACTTTCAGTCGTTCGAAATTCTTCAGGCAGACGATCGTAAATAAATGTATTGTCTGAGCGTAAGGTTGCAGGGATATTTTCTCCATTCGATTTAGTCACTATTTGATTCTCATTGACACCGGAAGCAACTAACCAGTTTTTCAAAGATAACGCACGACTTTCGCATACTTTTAAGTTGTAAGTTGAGTCACCTCTGTAATCAATATTTAAAGCTACTTCAAAAGTAATGTTTGGATGAGAAGTTATAAAGTTTGCCAGGCTATCCATTCTGCCAAGTGAAAGAGTATCAACTAACAGTCTTCCTGAATGGAATCGGATATCCAGATCCATTTCCTGCCCAACTTGAAATACAGAATCGGAATAAGTGAAACTTTTTTCTTGTGCGAGAGAATTATAGCTGATTATTAGTACAAGGAAAACTATTAGCCTCATAGATTTTATTTAGAATGTTCAAGTTAATATAAAGTAAACATTAAAGTCCGCTAAAAGTAGACTAATCTCGGACCTTCTTCACGGTTAAGTTAATCTAAACCTTTTGCAATGAGTCCGTTGTAGTGCTTCCTTTTTTACACCCTGACAATCTTCCGAATCTCAAACAAATCATTTCCCTCAATACTCAGCACATAAACTCCGATTGCCAATCCTTCAATAATCACAAATCCTCCATCGCCAACTTTCAATTGTTTCAGCAATCTGCCATTGGTTGTATAAACAAAAACCGTAGCACCAGGCTGCGTGACAACAGTAAAAGCATCTTTACTCGGATTCGGAAAGAGTGTAATTTCATTAGGATCAAATTCAGCGAATCCCATTTTATAAAAGTTCGAGGTTCTTACTGAGTTCTGATCAATTCCGGTACCCAGGTAAAAACTGCCATCGATGTAAAATCCTTTCATTCCTTTTAATCCGGAATTCGGCAGAGGCGGAAGTGCTTTCCAATTCCCAGAATAATCAATTGAATAACAATCGTTTGAGATGGTTCCGTCCTCGTCCATTCCACCGCATACTAATGCAGATAAGCCATTGCTGACCGCAGTTCCGTATGATCGGGTTGTTCCGGGAAAACTTTGGAAGGTAGACCACTCTTCCGATTTTGCGTCGAATTGAAACCAATCGGTTGAATAGGTAATTGGATTAACGGAAAATCCTTCGCCGAAGATTCCTTTGTTTTGAATCGGAATTCCTAAAACACTGCGCATTGCACCGCCCGGATAATCTGCCGTTCTGTCCCATGTATCGGTTTCAGAATCGTATTTCCAAAAGTCAGATAAGGTAGAATCGGCCGAG
Source organism: uncultured Fluviicola sp. (assembly GCA_965649925.1). Classification (GTDB taxonomy): domain Bacteria; phylum Bacteroidota; class Bacteroidia; order Flavobacteriales_D; family Crocinitomicaceae; genus Fluviicola. The sequence continues at coordinate 14 of CBFGMW010000495.1, read as the reverse complement.
GTTCCCATTCCGAA
>CBFGMW010000494.1:0-2717 GCA_965649925.1 uncultured Fluviicola sp. | reverse complement strand
GTGAATCATTGGGTGGAATTTCCAGGTTCACATTTCAAATGGACGCCGGATTGACACATCAGAAATTTATGAAGGCTATAGAACTGATTGGTACTCAGGTTTCGCCACTGGTTAAATCTGCCGTGTCATAAAATCCGGGAATATTTCTGTATTCGTTCATCCTGATAGGACTACATCTGTTTTGATTGAATATTCGGGATCGAAATAATGATTCGTCTTTTGTGAGTATTATTTTGTCGTTCATACATATATTTCGCTTGTTTATAGCAAAAAGCTCCTTACGTTAATTCGTATCTACTAGTTTCGTTAGGATTCACATGCGGTGATTCGAATTATTCACTAGTAACTATAAACAATTAATAATTATGTCTACAGAACCATTTATCGGTGAAGTAAAAGTCTTCGGATTCAATTTTGCTCCAAAAGGTTACATGACTTGTCAAGGTCAGATCCTGAGCATTGCTCAAAACACAGCACTTTTCTCTTTGTTGGGAACAACTTATGGGGGTAACGGTCAAACAACATTCGCCTTGCCTGATTTACAGGGACGTGCTCCAATTGGCCAGGGACAAGGTCCTGGATTGTCTTCATATTCCATGGGAGAAGTTGGAGGTGTTGAAAGCACTTCTTTAACAAGCGCTAACTTGCCGCAGCACGTTCACACATTGAATTCGGCGCGTGTTCAACTGAAAGTAAACGGATCTATTGGTGATGCAAACTCACCGGATGGAGCATATCTGGGTTTCAATGCAACGACTACGGTTTACACTGAAACACCGGGCACCAATGAATTTGCTGCTCCGGCGGTAGTTTCAGGATCAACAGATATTGCAGGAGGAAGTCAACCTTTCTCATTATTGAATCCTTACTTGTGTATGAACTATTCAATAGCAACTCAGGGAATCTTCCCAAGTCGTCCATAAGGTTATTGTTAAACACATGCAAAGGAAGGAAGCTTTAGTTTCCTTCCTTTGTTATATCTGAAAGCGTATGTACACCATCGGATTGTTATTACCTAGATCAACGTTCTATGAGGGAATGAGTTTCGATATTTTTGAAGGACTGAAATGCTCATTGAAAACCAATGAAAAGGAAACCTTTCGTGTAGTAACAGAAAATATTGGTTTCGGTTCAGATAAACAGCAATGTTATCGCGCAGCCGAGCAGCTTTTAATGCATCACGATGCTAAAATTGTGTTTGCATACATAAGTCACAGGATAGCCCAGGCTTTGAGGCCGCTGTTCAATGCTGCAAATAGAATCCTTATAGTGCTTGATTCCGGAGCTAATTTACCTCAGGAGTGGCCATCTTCCCCGAATATTTTCTATCATTCCCTGCATAATGGACTTGGTAGTATGTTGAGCGGTAAAATGGCGTTTTCCGATGGCTTTAAACAGGCCGGAATTACCACGGGTTATTACGATGGGGGGTATCTCCATACTTACGCAGCTTTTAATGGGTTTTCGCTTTCCGGGGGACAGATTTGTTTTAACCACGCTACCGGTTATACGCGAGAAGATTTCTCCATGCAGCCGTTGATTGATAATTTGAAAGAATCTCCAAAAAGCGCAATAATAGCATTGTTTAGCGGAGATTACACCCAATGGTTCTTCAATGAATTGAACAGACATTTTCCGAAACAGGAGTTACCGGTATACCTTTCCCCGTTCGCTTTAGAGGAATCAATGCTTCAGGATGCAGAATTTATAGGATCCAATGTAAAAGGAATTGCAGCATGGTCTCGTGGACTTCCGCATGAATCAAATAGATTGTTTATTGAATCAATGCAAGAGCGTGGAAGAACAGCAAACTTGTTTTCGCTTTTGGGCTGGGAAGCAGGTTTAATTGCTTTAGCACTGGAAGAGAAAGAAGTGAATTTAAATAATACCACCGAAACCGCTGAGGGATTGAGATCCCTTGAATTGGAAACGCCACGCGGTAAAGTTCGTTTCAGCAAATCTTATAATTATTCATTGGCTCCTCTATACAAAGTTCATTTAATTTCGTCAGAAGACAATCGTTGCGAATTGGTAGTTGACGAAACAATAGAAGATCCTTCGGTTATTTTCGAACAATTACTCGCATTACCGCTTGAGAATGCTGTGTCCGGATGGTTTAACAGTTATACCTGTATCTAATGGAAACACCTAAAATACTTGTTTTATGTGGTGGGAGATTTGCATTCCCTGCCTTACAACAACTCGGTTTTGAAAAATATCTCTGTGGTGTTGGTGTTGGAAAAGCAGAACCGGAAGTATTAAAAATTCTTGAGAATGAAGCGAAACACGGAGGTTTTGCACTTAGTTCGTTTAATGATAGAACGAGTTTAAAAGGATTAAGAACATGGATAGATGAATTGAGACCCGACTATATTTTCAGTATCTCTTTTCCGTTTCTGCTTTCGGAGGAAATATTGTCTTATGGAGCACTAAAGTTTATCAATTTTCACCCTGGTCCGTTACCTCAATACAGAGGTCCTATGCCCTTGTTCGAAGTATTGCGCTATGGCGAAAATGAAACTGCGATAAGTGTCCATTTTATGAATTCAGAATTTGATGAAGGAGATTTGATACTTAAAGAGACCATTCCTGTTGAACCAACAGACACATATGGAATTCTTGCGGTAAAAATGAGCGAACGAATGGCCTTGGTTTGTCTGAATATTGCTGAGATGGTCCAATACGGATCTTTCATTCCTTCTCAGGCACAAGATCCG
>CBFGMW010000493.1:0-2721 GCA_965649925.1 uncultured Fluviicola sp. | reverse complement strand
TATTTTCAATATCACGATTTTTTAACGAATTGTGTTAAGATGTAAATCGTCTGTCCGTCTACTTTTCCTTCAATCAGGGTTGGATCATCGTGTACCAAACGAATGTTTCGAACTGCAGTTCCCCGCTTTGCAGTAATGGTTGAACCTTTTACATCCAATTCTTTGATCAGCGTAACGGTATCTCCCGTTTGAAGAACAACTCCGTTCGAATCTACATGTTTGACTGCGTCTTCATCTACCATTCCATCTTTTGCCCAGGAAAGAACTTCTTCGTCCAGGTAGATCATTTCCAGCAAATCATTCGGCCAGCCTTCGTTTTTCAATGCATTGAGCGTTCTGTAAGCAACAACTTTTACGGTATCAACTTCGCTCCACATACTATCATTCAAACAACGCCAATCATTGGGAACCATGTCTGATTTACCTTCTAACTGATTTTTCAGGTTTTCGGTGATATAGATGAAGTCGTCTGGGCTTGCTCCAAATTTCGGAGTAACCAAATACGCTGTCAGATTATCGGATGTACCACTCAATTCGCAAACTGATCCGCTTCTTGCAATAAGTTCTTTTTCAAATTTCATGGAGCAAAGATAAGAGGAAATGTTAATTCATCTTTTCTCTTTTCATCTTTCGATCTATTGGTAATCTGTGTGCTGCCACTGGATCCAGTATTCTTCTAAACCTTCCTTTGTTTTGAACAGCTTGCTCACCCACAATATCCGGTTCTTTACGATTTTATTGGAACCGTTGAGCAGATCGAATTTTCGTTTTTTGATCTCGGGTTTATGTCCCCAGCCGCCACAATGATCAAACGCTGTAGTTGCCTGCTCTTTAGGGACGCGTTTAAAGGGAATTTCCAAACGATATTCTACGTAATTTCTTCCTTTCGACATACCTATTGTCTGCATTTTTATTTTAGAAAAATCGACCTTGGAATAGAGACCGGCCTGGTAAAGATCTTTGAGTTTTTGCCCTACGTAGGCACACATTTTATTGGAGTATTGATGCGCAACATCGGTTCCGTTCAACCCGAATTTTTCAATGAAATCAGGATGAATAAATTCAACTCCTTTGTAGGTTCCTATGCAGCCGGCATCAGTGCAAAGAGGCGTATCGATAATACAAACGAACGAAATAGAATCTCCGGTTAAACTGTCATTAAAGCTTGAACCACGTGATGAACGATTCGTTTCTTTTACAGGTGAAGAACATGCTAATTGTAAACCAACGGGCAACAACACAAAAACAAACCACCTATTTTTCCAATTCAATTTCATTCGGTTCGAAGTTAATTGTTTGGAAGCAAATATCTAAAGAAGCCGTGCAAATTTTCCTCCGCTCCAAAGTATTCTCATTGATCAGACAACCTTTCTGACCCGGAAGAAGTAATTGAGAAAAACAAAATCATGAAAAAAATAACACTAATCGCTGTTACAGCCGGATTAAGTATTCTGATGACAGCATGTAAAAAGGATAAAAATCCTGACCCGGCAACCGCCAATGCGAACGGAACTCAGCTAACTTCATTTTTCAATGAAAATGTTTCGAATAAAACCCAGCATTTTACCGTAAACGCAGGAACCGGAGGGTTTATACAGGGAGTTCACGGAACAACTGTTACATTTTACGGTGGAATGTTATTGAACTCAGCGAACAGCCCTGTTACAGGAAACGTTGATGTGGAATTGGTTGAAATTTACGATCGTGCAAGTATGGTTTTGCTGAATAAACCAACCATGGGAATTCTTGGAAACGGAGATAAAAGCGCACTTATTTCCAAAGGAGAATACTATTTGAAAATTTCTCAAAACGGAATTGCATTAAACGCTAATAATGCGGTGGTAGTTCATGTTCCGACCATGAATATTATAGGCCAAAATCTCGGGATGTCATTATTCGACGGAGTTTTTGACAACGGAAACCTGGCCTGGGAGCTTGTTGAGGATTCAGTAGATATTGTTCAGGATTCTGCACAGGGAGGAAGCAGTTATGTAATCCTTGAAAACCAATGGGGCTGGACTAATGTTGACCGTTTTTACTCCGATCCACGCCCGAAAACAGTTTTGAAAGCAAAATTACCGACAGGTTATGATAACACGAATTGCGAGGTTTATTTGGCATACGACGGTGAACCGGGAATATTGGCTTCTCTTGACACTTATACCACAGACGGTTTTTTCTCTGAACATTACGGCTTAATTCCCATCGGACTGGAAGTTCATTTTATTGCTGTAACGATGATAGATAATCAACTGCATTACGCCATTCAGTCCGCAACAATAACCGACGGGCATATCGAATATATCAACACCTTCACTCCTATTTCCCAATCAGATTTGGCAGCACTTATCAATGCATTGCCATAGTTAGGTTTCTATGATTTAGGTTTGGTTTAGTAGGAAACCCATCCTGACATTTCAAATTGATTGAAGTTTCGGGATGGGTTTGTTTTTTACATGTTTACAACGATTCAGTATAACTCTTAAAGCGATCCATAATCATTTGCCAGCCCTGCTGCTGCATCTCTACCGGATTTTGATTTTCCGGATCGAAGGTTTCGGTGACTTTTACCATATCGCCAACTTCCTGAAAATGAATAGAAACTTCTCTTCCGTCGGCCAGGGAATAAGCTATTTTCTCCTTGTCAATCACCTCATCATAAACTCCTTCAAAATCGAAGCCCATTGCTCCGTCTCTTGAAGCCATTGTGGAACTGAACTT
>CBFGMW010000492.1:0-2734 GCA_965649925.1 uncultured Fluviicola sp. | reverse complement strand
GACGGATCTTTTCTACCCGTTTTTCTTTCCATGCCCAAACGGTAGGAGAGATGTAGTAGTAAACTTTGATGTTGTTCTTCTTTGCCCATTCAGCTATTCGAAGATTGAACCCGGGATAATCAATCAGCAGCAGAGCATCCGGTTTAAATTCCAGGATGTCTTTTTTGCAAAATTTCATGTTTCGCAGAATGGTACGAATGTTCATCAACACTTCTATGAATCCCATAAAAGACAGTTCCTTGATGTGTTTTGCCATTGCACCCCCAACTGCTTTCATTTTATCGCCACCCCAGAAACGAATGTTCAGATCGGGCTGCGAAGCGTATAGTTGCTTCATCACATTTGCCCCGTGCAAATCGCCCGATGCCTCGCCTGAAATGATATAAATACGTTTCGACATCAGCGAATCAGGTTAACATAAATGATGAATGGTAAATGGAATGCAGAACCGATAATGATTCCTTTTGCCATTTCGTAGCGTTCCTTGTTCAGGAAAACATAAAACCAAACAAGATTAGGGATGATAGCCAGTGAAAGTGTTTTGCTCAGGATCATCCAATCAACAAATATCTTGTTCCAAAGGAAGCTGAATGGATAGTGCTGTAACGCACTTAATGCCCATACTACTATTGGGATCATCAGGATTGGAAAGATGAATCCAATGGCCATTCCGGCGCCATTTTTTGCTGTTAATTTCGGTCTGAATTTCATGAGAATTGTTCTATTAATGAGTTTAAACTATCGTGAGCTGTTAAATCGAATTGTGTAGGAACAATGGTTGAATAACCTTTGCTTAAATAATACAAATCGGTGTCATTTCCCGGTTCATGCTGATTGAATTCGCCGGTTAACCAATAATATGTTCTGCCAAACTGGTCCAGTCGTTTGTCGAAACGATCGTCCCAGAATGCGTGCGCCTGTCTGCAAACTTTAATTCCCTGGTGTTCGTCGGATCTTAACTTCGGGATATTGACATTCAGGCAAACTCCTTTCGCCATTCCGTTTTTGAGTATTTGTTCAATTACAGACGCCACTACTTCCTGAGCTAAATGAAAATCAGCTTCTGCCTCGTAATCGTCGTATGAAAAACCGATACTTGGAATTCCTTCCAAAGCACCTTCTACTGCTGCCGACATAGTTCCGGAATACAGTACATTGGTTGCCGCGTTTGAACCATGATTAATTCCCGACAACAGCAAATCCGGTTTACGGTGAAGAATTTCGTAAATACCCAGTTTCACGCAATCAACAGGTGTTCCACTGCAGGAATAGCTTTCAATTCCCTGCCATTGTTCAACCTTGTGAAGACGTAAAGGGTCGTTTATGGTAATTGCATGCCCCATCCCTGATTGTGGTTTGTGAGGTGCAATTACCACCACATCACCGAATTGTTTTGCGGTTTCTACCAATGAATGAATCCCTTTTGCATAAATGCTGTCGTCATTTGTAATAAAAATTAAGGGTTTGTTCATTGAAGTCGCTTTTTACAAAGATAGCTTTCTGGAAGAAAATACTGATAAATGAAAAAGTAACGTTCAGTTCTGTTTTTTTATTCGGTATTTTCCAAATATATTTCGATATATTGAACTCAAACTACTTACTGCTATGAAATGGATTTTTACAATAACTCTACTCATTGGTGGAGTATCTGAAATTAAAGCACAATTTTCAGAGAAACAAATAGAGAATTTCTCGAGTTCTCCGAATGATACACAGCGATTTGTTTGCGGAATGGAGTTCGAATCTGATGGTTGTCATATTTGTAATTCTACGACTGCATCTCACAGTTCTGAGTTTACAGATCCGGCAGAAGGTGATGAGTCAGTAAGAATGAACTATTCCATGATTGGCGGAAGTGCAACCAATGAATATGCTCGTTTACTTCCTCAATGGCCGTATGTTTACAAATATTACTTCAGTGATTTGGGATATGCGCCTTATGGATTGAAAATTCAGATTAAGGGTGAAGAAGGAAATACGGATAAGTTTAGAATGATGCTTATTGAAGATACGAATCTCGATCTGAGTATTTGGGATAGTGAGGAAGCATTTTATTACGTGAACGATACCGTATTGGGAAATGCATATTGGCAGGAAATCACCATTCCTTATTCCGCTTTCAGTCCCCTGACAACGGGTGTGTTGGATTTGAACAGAGTGCGCGGATACACACTGGATATTCTCAATACTTCTTCCACAGCGCACCAGGGAAGTGTTTGTTTTGATGACCTCAGACAATTAATTACAACCGCCCCTCAGAAAGATAGTGTTGCAATGGCGGGAACTTTTGTGATTTACAACGATTTTATGGATAACTGGACGTCTGATCAATGGCGCGGACAGATCCAATTGATGAAAGACGTATGTATGAAGAAAGTCATTCTTCAGTTTACGCAATCAGCATCAACGAGTTATTATTCCAATGCTTCGGGAACCTGGATCAACACCGAAACGAGTATTGTAGATTCTATTGTAAAAGCAGCTGAACTTGAGAATTTCGGTGTGGTTTTCGGCTTGTCTACGAATTCCGATTGCAGTATTACATCGCCAAATGCTTCTGCCTGTACTGATGAATTGATACGGAATCAATCTATCGTTGATGATTTGTTTGATAAATTCGGAGCAAGCCCTGCGTTTGATGGTTGGTACATTACGAAAGAATTCTGGGAAGCAAGAATCACCCAAAGCACAGAGTATACTGACTATTATCAGCAACTTTCGAGCTACTGCAAAA
>CBFGMW010000491.1:0-2735 GCA_965649925.1 uncultured Fluviicola sp. | reverse complement strand
TATCTCCAACCGTTCTGTAGCGTACTTTTTTCGTTACCAGAAGATCTGTTTCATCGAGATTCAGGAACTCGTTGTTCGACATCAATTGCCCGTTTTCGGTGAGCACACATTCGCGTTCATGAGTAAAGTATATAGACGGCAAGTCAATCTTTTCGCGTTTGATATAATTCCAAACATCCAGTTCTGTCCAGTTGCTGATTGGAAATATGCGCACATTTTCTCCTTTGTCGATTTTACCATTGTAAATACTCCACAATTCCGGTCGCTGCAACTTCGGATCCCATTGCCCAAACTCATCTCGAACCGAGAAAACACGTTCTTTTGCCCGTGCTTTTTCTTCGTCGCGCCGCGCACCGCCAATACAGGCGTCGAATTCAAATTCTTCGATGACAGCCAATAAAGTATATGTCTGCAAGGCATTTCTGCTTGGGAATTTCCCTTTTGCATCCTGCAGTTTCTTTTGCCGGATGGTGTCTCCAACATTCCTGACGATGAGATTTTCTCCCAACTCTTTCACCAGGTTATCCCGGAAATCGAGTGCTTCCTGAAAATTGTGCCCTGTATCTACATGCACCAGCGGAAAAGGAAATTTCCCCGGACGAAAGGCTTTCAAAGCCAAATGCACCAGGCAAATACTGTCTTTTCCACCGGAAAACAACAAGGCCGGCCTGTCGAACTGCCCTGCTACTTCGCGCAAAATGTAAATTGCTTCTGCTTCTAATTGATCTAAATAGTCCATATTTTCTCTTATTTTTAAGGAGGATCTAACACCTCCTCCCTTGAGGCCTGCCTGTTTGCAGTCAGACAGGGAGGAATGAGGAGGGTGGCAAATACGATTCTCAGCCCTCCCTCTTAATCCCCCTCCAAAGGGGGAGACGACAATCCTCTTTCAACCTTGATAATTTCTTATTGATTATTAACTATGTAATCCACACTCCTTTTTCGAATTGTCTTCCCACCACCACCGGCCGGCCCGAAACGATTCTCCGTCACGAATGGCTCTTGTACAGGGTTGACACCCAATGCTTACAAATCCTTTATCCTGCAGGGCGTTTGTTGGAATATTGAAGCGTTTGATCTCAGCTTTTACTTCCTCTAAAATCCATTTTGCCAGCGGATTCACTTTCACAAGCTGCCGTTGTTCATCCCACTCCACTACTTTCAGTTCCTGTCGATTTTCAGAATGTTCAGCCCGCAAACCCGTGATCCAGATATTCACATTTTCCAATGCTCGATTCAAAGGCTCAACTTTTCGAATGAAACAGCATTCTTTTCTGTTTTCCAATGATTCGTAGAAACTGACCGGGCCTTTTGTTGTCACTAGTTTCTCAACTGCTTCATGTCGCGGAAAGAAAACTTCTATGTCTGATTTGTATCGTTCCCTGGTCGAATTCAGAACACTGTACGTTTCGGCGAACAATCTGCCGGTATCCAGCGTGAAAATCCGAATGGGTAATTGCTGTGAGAGAATATGATGAGTCACCACCTGATCTTCCCAACTCAAACTGGTTGAAAACGCTGCTTTCACATTTGGAAGAGCCGCAATTCTTCCCAGGAATCCGGCAATATTTTCTTGGTCTAAAGCTTCAATTTCTTTTAGCATGATCTTAAAACAATAACATGATTAAATTTCTCAAACTCAGGATAATCACTACAATTCCAACAAAGAGCATCATTGCTTTGATATTCAGTTTTGAGGACAAATAAGCCGCAATTGGCGCAGCACAAACACCACCCAAAATCAGCCCGACAATTGGTTTCCACGCCGAAGCACCGATGATTGAGAAAAAAGTGAACGAACTTGCCAGCGAAACGAAAAATTCAGCCAGGTTCACGGAACCAATGATCATTCGCGGATGTTTTCCTCTTGCAATCAGGGTTGAAGAAACAACTGGTCCCCAACCGCCGCCGCCAATGGAATCGAGAAATCCGCCCATGGTTGCCAGCCAGCCGGCTTTTGTTACTTTTTTGCGCGCCTGCTTTTTCCGAAGGACTTTGTAAATAATCAAAGAACCCAGGAAAAGCGTATACGAGCTCACAATTGGTTTGATGTATTGGTTGTAATCTTCTAATTCGGTCAGCAAATACGCACCGATGATTGCTCCTATCACTCCGGGAATTACAAGCGACTTAAACAAACGATTATTGACATTACCGAAGCGTAAATGCATAATTCCGGAAACTCCGCTTGTAAAAATCTCGGAAGCATGAACACTCATACTTGCTACAGCCGGTGAAATTCCGAGAGAAAGTAAAAACGTGGTAGCACTCACTCCATAAGCCATTCCGAGCGCGCCGTCGATCATTTGAGCAATGAAACCGCCAACCATGAACCAAACGAACATCATATCAAGCGATGCAATGGTTTCCGAAGCTTTGGAAAAGATAAGATCCGGCGGAACGAGCGAAAAGAAAACGTGCCCGCTGATCATGATTCCTAAAATTCCGGCGGCGTAACCCAGCAATTTCCAGGGTGAAAACAAATACCACGGACGTTCGATCTTTGCAGTCAGCACTTCGGTTGTTTTATTGAGCTGCTTTACTTTTTTATTGAAATCGCCAGACAGATGATTCCGTAATTTATTCAACTGATCCAACGAATCATTGATCTCATCCGGTAGATTTTCATCAAGCACTTCTTTCAACCGTTTCGCAATTGTAGGTGATTTCCCGTTAGTCGAAATCCCGATTTTGAGGTTTCCTTTCCGAACTACCGATCCCAGGTAGAAATCGCA
>CBFGMW010000490.1:0-2741 GCA_965649925.1 uncultured Fluviicola sp. | reverse complement strand
AACGGCAAACAGGAGATTCCGTACAACTTGATGCATCACCACCATAATATTCGTCACTGCTTTCATGAATCACTTTGTCTTTTAATCCACCCATTTCATTCGGGAAAATATACCCATGGTTCTCAGAATATCCGCCATCACCAACATCGTAATCATCTGCGAAGTAAACCATTTTAGTCCCATCCCACAAATACAATTGATCTCCCCCTGCTTCACCACATGCATTTGCAGAATAACAAATTCCAAGAAATTGATAATTAGAATTCAGACCTCTATTCCCAAATTGAATGAAATCATTTTTATACATTTCATCCTGCTCGTCGCTTTCATGATAGTAATAGAAGTCTATTGGTAAACGGAATTTAACGTTCAACCCTTCAAAAACGTAAATGGCATTATTCGTATACAGGAAAGATTCATCCTGAACCCTATTGCTCTTGACATAACGTTGCGGAATATCTATAAAATCTGACCAAACATATCCTTTTTTTCCGTTTCGCTTTATCGCGTACCAATATCCCGACTTTTCATTCACCGTATCAGCCAAGGGTCTTTCTTCCAAAAGCTCCACTTTTTCCTGCTTACTGAGAAATTCAAGAAAGGTTGATTTTGCAGAAGGTTTCGCTCGAAGATTAACTCTATCTGCGTTGATCAAAGCTTCTTCGAACTTGAAATACTTTCCAGTCATAAAAGAATCGTCTTGAAGTTTGATATTAGAAGCTTTGATTACCGATCCGTCCCACTCGAATAAATGATAAGTTGAATCCAGACCTACAGCAATGATTTCTTTTCCCTTACTATTGAACGTTACCCCAAACGAGGTTGAACCATAAATCTCCTTGTGGTATTTGAATTCGAAAAACGTCGTGTTTATCAATTTGCTGTTACGAAAGGCTTTAAATTCCAATCCTTTATTCCGGGTGAAATTCAGCAAGAAACAAACGTCAAGATCCAATTCACTTTTGAAAACGCCGTCAGCTAAATTCGGTCGCCAGATATATCCGTTTTGACCCTGAAAAACAATAGGTACCCAGTAATCTTCAACAGCTCCAACTTTTCCTTCCACAGATCGTGAAGACAAACATTCTTGTATAATTGTGTTGTGATTTATTTTCCCGATGATCTTTCCATCAATCGACGGACTATCGCGCACATTTGTACTATCAACAAAGACTATATCCGTGTAAGCCGAATTCAAGTGCGTCTGACCAAAAGAAAGGCTAGATATTATCAAAAAATAAAAGCTGATTATAAGGTGTTTTTTCATTACCGGGAACAAAATGAAATAAATGTAGGAAAAATAAAGGTCTGTTTTTCATTGCAGTGATCCGGCGTTTATGAAAGTCCGGGTAATTATCTTCAAAACCCGATCGTGCAAATTAGTGGATCGGGTTTTTAGATGCGAAGAAAGTATTAATTAGTTGTTGGTTTATTCGTATACAATCCGTCTGCGGAAACTATTCTTGCCTTTTTTATTCGTCCAATCCAATATGAGTTTGATCTTCCCTACCTCATCAGTGAAATAGAAATCCTTAGCATACACTTTCACAACGAAATCAGTGTGAGCGGCTACGTCTTCAAAATCAACATCGTTATAGAAAAGCGATTTCTTAAACATTTTATCGGAAGTATCTTTGACACTCACGCTCAGATTCGGTTCAATTAACGGATAATCGCTTTTATTCTTAAAATACACCATGAAGAAAGACGAATCGTTATCATTCCCATCCCCAATGAGCGCGTAGCTGTCGTATTTAACCTTCCGGCTGCCTTTCCCAAGCGCAATGCAGGAAGAAAGCGCTAAAACTAAGATAAGCGGGTAGAAAATATTTTTCATGGGGTACAATTTCCGGCTAAAATAGAAATTGTTCCATTTTCACAATGGTGGGAGAAGTAAAATAGCGCAAATGCGGTACGAAGCAGCCGTATTTAGGCAAATGCGAAAATCACTATCTTTAACATCCTTCATATTATTCCGATGCAACAGTTTTAAGTCCTATGAACGAATTACAAAATATAATCAAACGGAAGCAGTTAATCGATATAGACTTAACTCCAAACGCAGATGAAGTCTATTCTGGAAGATGTCTGGCAGCAAACTATGAAATTGTCATGCTGCTTAATTTTGATGAGGAAAATGGGGAATTTGATGGTTTCACAATTCTCCGAAATAAGGATGTTGAAAAATACCGTATTTGGGATGAAGATGAATATTCGGATTTGAAAAATGATAATTCATCCGACTTCCTATCCGATATTGACACAAACGATTTTCAGGATTTGGCAGGTTCACTGAAACGTCTGACATCAGAATTCGTGGCCATATTCATATATGGCGAAGAAGACGACTTCGTAGTCGGAAAGGTATTGTCTGTTGAAAAGGATTCAGTTGAATTACATTTAGTTGACATTGATGCCAAATGGAACGATATTGAAGTGATCAAATTGGAAGATATCAGTTATGTTGGGTTTAACACAGAATACGAGCGAGAAATAAAGGAAAAGTTGGAGAATCCAATCAAGTGAAGAAACTTACAATTTTTATTTTTCACATCAACGTAGAAGAACAAATCAATGAAAATACAATATAAAAAGACATACAAATAAAAAAGGCCAACATTGCTGTTTTGCTCCCTCTGCTGGACTTGCTTCGACAAGCTCAGCGTGAGCTTCTCGTCTTGCAGCATACGAAAAAAGGGCTATCTTTCGATAACCCTTTTTGCTCCCTCTGCTGGACTCGA
>CBFGMW010000489.1:0-2744 GCA_965649925.1 uncultured Fluviicola sp. | reverse complement strand
GAAGCTGAAAACACGTTGGTTCATAGCAACGGTGTTCATTCTTTGATTGTTCTCCAGGGAGCCGATTTCGTTTTCACTCATTGTGATTTCCTTGGCTACGGTGCCGGCGATCAAAGTACTCCTGCGGTTGGAATCCGGAATTATTACACGGATGCAGACGGAGTTACAACCGTAAGTGACATTAACCAGGGCGAGTTCAGGAACTGTGTGGTGTACGGATACGGAGAAGACCAGCTTGCTTTCGATACTATTGGCTCCGGAAGTGTGAATATCAATATCGATTTTAGAAATTGCGTTTTGAAAACAACGATTGGCAACAATCCGATGTTTACCAGCTGCATCAAGAATCAGGATCCCGCTTTCCATAGTACCGGAGGAACCAAAAATTTCCAGGCCTGGAGTAATTCCTCCATGAGCGGAACTGCTGATCCGGCTTTTACAACAACACCAAATAACGACATTCTTGGAAATGCACGAAGTCTACCTCCTGACATCGGAGCATATAACGTTCCTTAAGTTATTAAAACACTGAACTGTTTCTCAGCTAAGTAGTACCCAGGTTCGCAATTGCGCTTTGTTAAGGTGAAGTAAAATTACTATTGGAGCATGGAAGATTTCACACTAAAAAGATTCCATAAGAATATATCGCGGAGAACGCGAAGAGCGCAAATAAATTAGAACGCCGGGAAGAACAGAGAAGTCTGAATCATGAATGATTCTTGATTCAGAGGAAAGATGAAAGCTTTAGTTTGGCGGAATGAATTGGAGAGTTTTTTTAATTTGTCCAAGCTCTGAACCGTATACTAGCCGATTTATTTCTCTCCAATAATAAAACTCACAGTCTTTTGAGAGTTCTTTATTCCAATGTATATTCATCATATTTAGTTGTAAAAAAGAAATCAAATTCGAAATTCCTTCGGGGTTATCCTGATCACCATACACGTGAACCTTATATTTTTTGCCATCAAGTTTGAAGAGTAAATAATTATTACCCGCATCACAACAGCCTTCATAATCCTCTTTCCAGTTATGAAAATCTAGACTATTAATTTCGTCCAATAGAAGATTATATGTGCTTTGTTTTAACTTTCCAGAATAACAATATCCGAGTTTGAAATACTCATTCCCTTCACATTGGATTTTCACACTCCTGTCTTGAAGTATTTCTATCTGAAGAAAATAGGGCCTCCAATCACCTCTTGATGCTAGAACAACAGAAGCTTTTTTGAAATGATTCCTGATTCTTGTTCTAGTCTCTCTAAAGATCAGTGTATCTAACATGTCAACCTCATAATTAGAATTAAACCAACTTTTATCAGAAATAACTTTTAGAATTCCATTATTACAACCTGCTATTCGTAAATAGTGATTTTCCTTTTTATGGCGTCTGTAATGGGAGTAAGTAGTGATTTTTATAGCATTACCCTTAATGATGTATTTGTTCTTTTCATTTCTGCACCAGTCAAAAAAACAAACACTGTCTTTGAAATAGAGATTTAATAGAGTCGTATCTCCATCTTCGTTTACATAATCACATTCCCAATTCCCCTGAATCAGTTTCTGATAATCCGGTTTTTCGTTTTCGCATGAGGTAAAAAGTAAACCGGAAAGAAAGAAGATCAGGAATAAACGCATAGATTGAATTTTGAAACCAATATAAAACAAAAAATCCCGACACAAATGGCCGGGACTTTCAAGCAAAGCTTTTATTGATTAAGCTGTAGCATTCATGTTGTCCAGAACATCCATTACACCTTTAACGGCAACAGCAGATTCTTCTAACATTTTGCGCTCTTCAGCGTTCAAGTCTAATTCAATGATTTTTTCGATACCGTTTTTACCTAAAATTACAGGAACTCCAAGGTAAATATCTTTCATTCCGTATTCGCCTTGCAACCAAGCACAAACTGGGAAAACACGACGTTGGTTACGGATAACCGCTTCAACCATTTGAGCAGCAGCTGCACCTGGTGCATACCAAGCAGAAGTTCCCAATAATTTAACGATCTCACCACCACCAAATTTAGTACGTTCGATGATTTCATCCAATTTCGCTGCGTCGATCAATTCAGTTACAGGAATACCTCCAACTGTAGTGTAACGAGGAAGCGGAACCATTGTATCTCCGTGTCCACCCATTAATACCGCCTGGATATCTTTTGGAGAAACATTCAATTCTTCGGCTAAAAATGCACGGTAACGAGCAGTATCCAAAATACCAGCCATTCCGAATACTTTCTTGGAATCAACTTTAGCATTCAGGTAAGCACAGTAAGTCATTACATCTAACGGGTTAGAAACAATGATAATTACCGCATTCGGTGAATACTTCACGATGTTCTCAGTAACTGTTTTAACAATACCAGCGTTTGTTGCGATTAAATCATCACGAGACATTCCCGGTTTACGCGGAAGTCCTGAAGTAATCACAACAACATCTGAATCAGCTGTTTTTGAATAATCGTTCGTTGAACCTACTGTACGTGTATCGTATAGGTTAACAGGAGAAGTCTGCCAAATATCCAACGCTTTACCTTCAGCAAAACCTTCTTTAATATCTAACAATACTACTTCGTTAGCAATCTCTCTATGGGCTAATACATCGGCGCAAGTTGCTCCAACGTTTCCTGCTCCAACTACAGTTACTTTCATGCTCTTTTTATTAATGAAAAAATTCTTTGTTATTTTGCGACCCAAATTTACGTATAATAGTTTGGTAGAACTAGCACTTATGTGCAAAAGTC
>CBFGMW010000488.1:0-2748 GCA_965649925.1 uncultured Fluviicola sp. | reverse complement strand
TGAATCGATTCCTTGCTAACGGAAATATGCAGCAATTGAAAGACAGCGCAGGCATGTGGTCTAACTTTGATACGGATTACTCGCCACTTCTTGTCTGGAGTCAAAAGAATGGTGTGAATTACATTGCCACCAATGTTACACGGAAATATGCAAGTCTTATTTTCAAAAAAGGTTTAACTGCACTCGATAGCCTTCCGGAAAACGAAAAAGTATTTATGTGTCCGCTGCCCTTTCCATTCGATTCAACACTTTCGCAATACCAGGAATTGATTGAAATGGGAAAAGAAATGCATGGTTCAGGAATTGATTTTGCATTGGCCCAGGCCCTGAAAGATGCTACAATGGCGTACTCTATCTCAGAAGAATTGAACGGAAAGAATACTTGTCTTCATCTGAACGGGTCTTTTCATTCGGATTATCACCAGGGAATTATGTGGTATCTTGAACAATACAGGAAAGGAACAAAAGTGCTTACGATAACTACGGTCACACAAAAGAATCTGAAATCATTGAACAAAGAATACAAAGGAAAAGCCGATTATATTTTGGTTGTTCCGGAGTATGGCGGGAAATGATTATGGATCAATTAAAGTAGTGACAGGTGCGACCTGTCACTACTTTTAAATTTCCTTTGTGTATTCCTCAAAGCGAATTCCTAATGAATCGAGTTCTTCCAAAATAGGTTCGTAAATCTCTTTTCTGATCGGAAGCTGAACTCCGGGTGTTTTGAACCTGCCTGATAAAATATGCTTAGCACAATTTGCAACAGGTAATCCAACCGTGTTCGACATAGATGTATAAACCTGGTCTTCCCCAACGTTTACCATAGAAGAATGAACTTCGTAATTCTTTCCGTTCATCGAATACTCGAATAAATGTACCATGACAAGCATGTCCTTATCGTCTGGTTCCAGTTTCCATTTTTCAGTCAGAATTTCTTCCAGCAGCTGAGCAGGGGTAGCGTTTTTGGTTTTAAACGTTTCTGTTCCGTTAAAAATATCCAGGAATTCAAAAGGTGCCATGTCTGTTACTCCAAATCCGGCACAAAATTCCTGAAACTTAGCCTCAACCGTTTTCACCACATAATAGGGTAGAAAAGCATTCAAAAAGCTGCGTCTGGTCAGTAAATGAGAATTGTCCAGTGTATACGAATCGTCGGTCATTCCCAATTGAACGAAAATGTTCCAGGCAGCGCAATATCCATTACTTCTCAAAGTTCCGCGAAAAATGGTTGGAATATCTTCCATTCCATAAATACTTCTATAAGAAAGTGAATCTCGGTTTGCGTATCCTTCAAAACTTCCCAATCCGGTAACTGGTATTGATTCTATTCGCTGAAAGATCTGGCCGTAAGGAATAAACTTGTACTCGTTACGGTCGATATACTGTGCTGTGCTTTGTCCGGCCAAAACTACATTTCGCGGATTCCATGTAAACTTGTAATGCCATGGGTTATTATCAGATTCCGGAGCTATCAGTCCGCCGCAATAACTTTTGAAGCTTGTAATTTCACCCCCGTCTCCACGAATTTCATCAATGATCTTCATAGCGCTCATGTGGTCTAATCCTGGATCGACGCCAATCTCATTCATGAAGATTAAACCGGCGTTGGTTACTTCCACATTCAAATCCTTCATCTCATGCGAAATGTATGAAGGAGTAATCAAATGTTTGCCGGCTGAGAGACAATCTTTGGCAACATCAATATGAAAACGTGCAGGTAGCATAGAAATAACCAAATCTACTTCCATGATCTGCGGGTGGCGTTCTTCCGGATTCAAAGCATCAAAAGAAAGTGCAACACCGTTGGGGTGATTATCCAGTTTACTTTTTACCAGTTCCAGAGATCGGTCAACAACCCGTATTTGCCAGTTATTAGCCGGAGCATGCTCCAACAAGTAGCGAATAAGAGACGACGCCGATAATCCGGCACCCAAAACCAGAACTTTTTTCATAGCACATTTTTTGAATTGCGAAAATAGCTGGAACGATTGGAAAAAGCGTTCGAAATATTCACAAAAAATGCAGTCCATCCTTTGACTGCTAACATTCCCTATGTCAAAACTAAAAACAAAGGGCAATTGAAAACCCTGGTTAATCGAATAGAATCAATGCTTTAAGCCAAACACTGAATCCCAAAGTGAAGCACAACTTCAAACTCTTGTTTGAATAAATCATTTCCCGTTTTCCGGTCACTTTTTTTGAACAGAAAATTCAATTTACATGTGTTTAGTATTTATTTCAAAGCTTTCATTAAATACTGCGTGGTGAGATTGTTTTTAGGTCAGTTTGCATACATTCTCAACAGAAAAGTAAGATTCCTTCAACCTTCAAAAAACCAGAACGTTAGTTCATTCTCAAAAACGTACAATTCTGACGTTCAAAATTCATGAACTCATTGTACACGATTTAAAATTTCAAAAAAAGCCGTACTTTTGCGCCCATCTGACCGATTAAGGTCAATGTTTTATTATTCTGCTCGAGATGAACACAAGAAATTCAGGACCAGGTCGTCCGAAG
Organism: uncultured Fluviicola sp.; assembly: GCA_965649925.1. GTDB lineage: Bacteria > Bacteroidota > Bacteroidia > Flavobacteriales_D > Crocinitomicaceae > Fluviicola. The sequence continues at coordinate 228 of CBFGMW010000488.1, read as the reverse complement.
GCTCCAGGAAGCTCAAAGAAAGCAACCGGAACAAGTAAAAGACCAACGTCGGCAAGATCGTCGTCAAAAGATACTGCTAAGCCAGCAACGGGAAAGCCGCGAACTGCTTCCGCTAAATCGGCACCGAAAGATTCCGAAAAACCAACAACAGGAAAACCGAGATCCGCTTCGGCCAAAGCCGGTGCAAAGGATAAATCAGTTCCTATGGCAACCGGAAAAACACGTTCA
>CBFGMW010000487.1:0-2778 GCA_965649925.1 uncultured Fluviicola sp. | reverse complement strand
TCAAATCATCCTGGCGTTGAGCATAGCTCAAAATCAATTCAGGAACTGAAATTTCCAAAGTAACACTCATACCCCCGACTAAGTCCAAACCAAAAGCCAATGATCTGTTCTTCACTTCCGTGTAGTTGTATCCGAAACCAGGATAAACTTTAGATTCAGCTTTCTCTTTTAGAATTTCATTCATGAAAGCAGCTTTCGCCATTTCCATTCCTTCCGGACGGTTGAAATCAATTGAATCCCCTGAAGCGAGTACGAAGATGTTATTAGTTGTTTTTGCTTGTTCTTGTGCTTCTCTGGCACGGGATTGGGCTGTCTTCTCAGCTTGTTTCTCCACATCTAACGCATAGTATGTGAATGACAATTGATACAAACAAACCGCAGTTAACAAGATGGTTAGAAACCAGAAAAATCCTTTATTACGCATTTATTCTTAATTTTTTAAGCCCGCAAATATAAAAACTAGGTTTGTCAATGTCAACCCGCTTTTCACTTCACATCAAAAGATTATGAACAATTTCGGTCGAGAGCGGATCTGTTTCCATTAAAAAAGCGAGACAAAGCAGCACAATCAGCTAGTAATGAAACAGGTAGTTAAAAGAAAGAAAAACGGCTTATTTCGGCAAAGAATCGAAACTTTCAATGAATTTCATTAATTCTTGTCCGAAATTCGCCCAGGAGTACTGTTCTTTTTCAGATTTAAGGGCTTCTGAAAAAACCGGTTGAAGGTTCTCTTTGAAATATCGCTCAATTGCTTTTGCCAATAATTCGGGCGATTCCGGCTCTACAATCAGACCATTCGTTTCATGATGAACAACTTCTGCCAATCCGCCAACATTTGTTGCAATTGATGGACATTCAAAGTTCAGTGCAATTGCAGAAAGACCACTTTGAGTTGCACTCTTATAAGGAAGCACCATCACATCAGCAGCACTGAAATAGGTCGCTACTTCATTATCCGGAATGTAATCGGTAAATAAATGTACACGGTTAGCCAGGTTGTATTTTGAAATGATCTCTTCGTACTTATCAAAACTTCCATAGACTTCGCCGGCTACAATCAATTCTATTTCCGGATCAATCAGGTTCATAGCCTGCAAAAGTACGTCCAGACCTTTGTACCCGCGAATGAATCCGAAGAAAAGAAGGTACTTTTTGTTTGTGGAAAGGTTTAGTTTCTCTAATGCCGCTGAACGATCTGTTTTTTCACCAAACTGATTGTAGATCGGGTGATTGATCAAACATACTCTGGCATCGGGTTTTAGCTCCAAAAGTTCTTTTTTCACTTGTTCCGAGAGACAAATAAAGCCGTCGTGGTGCTTCAGGAAATAATTCGTGAATGTTCGGTCGAATTTGCGCTTTTCATGAGGAATCACATTGTCGAGAATTGCCAGGCGCAGACATTTTTTATTCAGCGATTTCGCTAAACGTCCTAATGCCGGACCGAAAAAAGGCATCCAAAACCTGGAAATATAAACATCGGGGTTTAATCTGTTGATTTTTCCGGCTGTTGCGAAATACGAAGCGGGATTCATGGTGTTCAGCCAACGATGCGGTTCCTGAACTGGTTTGTCGTCGGCTTGGCTTACGTATTGCGTTTTTCCCGGGAAAAGAAAGTCGGGGTATTGTTTTTTAAATGTAACAACTTCAACTTCGTTTTTCTGAGCGAGTTCCTGTCGCAGGTATTCCGTAAACTGGGCAATTCCGCCCCGGTATGGATAAGCGGCAGAAAACAATACGATTTTTAATGATTTCATTCAGTAAACTGATTTCTATTCATTTCCAAAATCAACAACATTCATATAGAGTTTTCTTCCTGACTGAATTTGAAGTGTATCGAAATTATTGATTGAACAATCAACAAATACTTTCTTTATCATTCCAACCCCTTTAGCGTATTTCTCATATTTCTCCTTATGCTGAATTAAGTTGGTGTAGTATGCTTGCTCAACCACTGTTACAGTAGAATCGAAAGACAATGCGCCAACTGTAGCCGAGTTATGAATATCTGCATAATAGCAATTGGCCTCACCCATTGTGTTGTATGCGTTTGCGTCCCACTCCTGGTATTTTGTTGGCGAGAAAACCATTTTTATGGTACGGTTATTTTCTTCAACTAATTCAGCTTTGTTTCCATTGATGAGCGTTGTCCAAATATCATTCAAAACCCAGGGACCATTGCTTGAAGGAGCAAAATAACGCTCATATCTGCGCGTAACTCTTCCTTCGTTATCCACGAATGTATCGCCAATCAAAGCTTTGATATAAAATTCAGTTGTGTCGTAATGATTTACCGCAGCATCAACATGAATATCTGTGACCTGATAAATCACAAAATGACCTTCATTTACAGGATAATAATTATAATGAAAATTAACTCCAGGATCCTTTTTACAACCGAAGGAAACAACCAGAATTACGAAAAAGAAAAGCCCAAGAAGTGTTTTCATTGTATGCAATTGTACAAAAAAAACATGAATTAGAGAAGTTTAATTTAGGAGTTAAAATAGGTTTCAACCAAATTTTCACGTGGATTGACACGGACTAGGGCAAAAGATTTATGGAATTAGCCATAAAGTGAGCATTCAGGAACTGAAATAACGTGTCTCTATAGGAGGATTCAACTGAGATTTACCAGTATTTCCCGTGAATGCACGTGCCCGAGCATGGAGAGATTGAATGCAGCCTGTAAAGTTTACTTTAACGGATCAATTCCTTTGCTTTTGCAATACGCGAGGTAATCTTCCAGGCGTTTCCCCTCTAACGGTTCGCCCCGCAAAT
>CBFGMW010000486.1:0-2784 GCA_965649925.1 uncultured Fluviicola sp. | reverse complement strand
GCCTCAGGAAACATGCGGGTGAAGATTGCTGTATGCATGACGCAATCACCCAGGGCATCACCTTCGAGCTTCATGAGCTCGTCGCCGCTTATTGTTTTTTCGTATCCGTGGAAATGGATCTGCTTTGCAATGGCAGCGGTAGTTTCCGCATTGTCCCCGGTAATTATTTTCACGGAAATGCCGGCTGCGTAGAACGCTTCAAGTGTTTGCCGTATGTTTTGTTTCGGTGGATCGTAAAATGCCACCACACCTTTGAATTTGAAAGACAGATCTCCCTGATCCGTAGGAAATCCTGTTCCTGAAAAAAGCGCTTCACCAACACCCAGTACCCTGTATCCGCTGCCTGATACCTGATGTACGATCTCATTTATCTGACTCTGTTCGGCTGCCGTAAGACCAGCAACTTTCATCATAGTCTCCAAAGCACCCTTGGCGGCTATGATTCTGTTTCCGCGATGATCCTCAAAGATATGCGTCATCATAGGAGGCTTACCACTCAACGGATATTCATGAACAAGTTTGAAATCGGCTCGCTCATCTTTTGGGGCGAATCGAATGTATGCATCGTGCAATGCTATTTCCATAGGATCGAATGGAATGGGCTCACTTGCCCACATACCAAGAGTAATTAACGCTTTTTCTTCTGATGTTAAGGGTTCCCGGAGGTCGGAAAGGTTCCCGGTTGAAAACACGAACAACTTTGCCAGGCTCATGCTGTTTTCCGTAATGGTTCCTGTTTTATCGACACAGATAACCGTGGCACTACCCAGTGTTTCAACCGTTTTCATCTGTTTTACGATGATCCCGGTTTTCATCAGGCGCCATGCACCGAGTGCCATAAAAGTGGTGAATGCGACCGGGATTTCTTCGGGCAAAATACTCATAGCGAGCGTTAGGGACTGCAGAAGACTTGCTAACAGGTTGTGAGAATTACCGTAATTGATCATCCAGACCACGATAAAAACAATTGCTCCTGCAATTACCATATTCCTAACGAAGTTGGTTATCTGCAATTCCAGCGGTGTTTTCTCTTCGTCTATGCGCTCAATGCTTTTTCCGATTTTACCCAGCCTGGTTTCGTTGCCGATAGTTGTGACAACCGCAATAGCCAGGCCGCTGGCAACTGTTGTTCCGCTGTATATCACATGATCATCCCGTGTTTTGTCTTTATAGGCAGGTAATGATTCGCCGGTAAGAATGGATTCATTCACCGAAAAGTCATTGGATTGGATAATATTTCCATCTGCAGCTATCAGGCTGCCTTCTTCAACGATGAGCCGATCACCAATCACTACCTCTTCGCTTTTTATTTCTTTAATTTCTCCGTCGCGAATAACCTTGCAGGCAGGTTGTGAAAAATCTTTCAGTTTTTCAAGGGCATTTTTGCTTCTGGAATACTGATAATTTGAAATGGAGGCCTGAAATAATATGGCTGCCAGGAGAACCGCCCCATCCCCGGTTTTGCCGCTCACAAAATAGATAGATGCTGCTACGAGCAGCAAAATGACCATCGGCTCTTTCAAAGTTCTTAAAATAGTAGCCAGAAAAGGGGATATTCTTTTGTAGGTCAATTTGTTTGACCCGAACTGCTGTCTTGCCAGTACTACTTCTTCGGATGTTAATCCGATTATTCCTTTCGCAGCTCTGTATTCCATGTCTATGTAAGTTCGTTTTCCCCTGGTAAGGCTCATTGCCAACAATCCGGATTATACAGTGTGTTTCGCAGATTGCTCAAAGCTGTATTGATGAAAACCACAGCAGAATTACCAAACCAAATATCTGCATTATTTTTTTACTGCTAAACGGTAAGTCGACTTTGATATTTTCAGAAATGTTTTTACATCATCGCTAACAAATCTCAAGGTTTCCATCTTGCTATGTTTATTGTTTTGACACAATTAATATAAGATGATTCAACTCAATTGAATGTGCTCTTCGTTCTGATTTGATCTTTTGTTCAAACCAGTTCGTTTTCACATGCAAGTCCTTTGGAAAAACAGTCCAGGTTATACATGGTGGTTTCACAGATGTTTTTTAACGCTGTTTCGGTTAAAAATGCCTGATGGCCCGTAATCAGCACATTCGGGAAAGTCATGAGCCTGGTGAACGTATCATCCTGTAAAACCTGTCCGGAATGATCTTCAAAGAACAAACCGCGCTCGTTCTCATAGACGTCCATTCCGAAATAGCCGATTTGTCCGTTTTTAAGGGCTTGAACTACTGCATTTGTATTTATCAGGCCGCCACGTGCTGTATTGATTAGCATAACTCCGGGTTTCATCAGATTTATTTCAGTTGGTCCGATGAGGTGTTGGGTTTGTTCATTGAGCGGGAGATGAAGAGTAATGATATCTGACAATTTGTACAGCGACTCCTGATCTGTATAAGTTACGTTGTACTGCTGTTTAATCTCTTCGTTTTCGGTTAAGTCGAATGCTACTAATTTACAGCCAAAACCATGCAGGATCCGGGCAACTACAGAACCGATTTTACCGGTGCCAATAATACCTGCCGTTTTTCCATTCATGTCGAAACCGGTTAATCCGTTCAGTGAAAAATTTTGCTCTGTAATGCGATTATGTGAGTGAATAAGTTTCCTGTTCAGGGCAAGCATCAAACCAACTGCGTGTTCAGCTACTGAGTATGGAGAATAGGCCGGCACACGTGCAACGCGGATTCCAAGTTTTTTGGCTTTGTCGAGATCTACGTTGTTGTATCCTGCAGAGCGCAGTGTAATGAAACGAATTCCGTTCCGGTACAACAGTTCGAGGACAGGGGCAGAGG
>CBFGMW010000485.1:0-2786 GCA_965649925.1 uncultured Fluviicola sp. | reverse complement strand
AATGTATCCTACATTCTCTATAAACGGAGATTTGATCTACGCCTCTAACGGACTTCCGGGAATGGGCTGTTTGGATATGTTCCGTGCTGCTCGAGTTGGGACTGAAAACAAATGGGAAAACCCAACAAACTATGGTTCTCCGATCAATTCGGATTTCAATGACTATGCAATGGTTGAAGTAGATGACCGTAAAGGTTATTTTACATCAGAGCGTAAAGGTGTTGTTGGTGATAACTTACGCCCGGATATCTATATGTACGAAATGCCTCCGAATATCTTCTCTTTGTGTGTGAATGTGTTCGACTTATCGGACAAAAAACGCCAAACGAAAATTGAAGGAGTAAAAGTAGTTGTTCAGGGAAGTGTTGCAGCGGATCGTTGGGAAGGACTTACAACAAAAGATGGTTCTATCTGTTGGGACAAAAAACCGAACAACGACCGTTACATCAACGAGAATAGTAGTTACAGCATTACCATTGCAAAAGAAAAATACTACGAAAACAAAACTCCGGCACAGTTTACTACTGTAGGATTAACATTCAACCAGGATTTCGTAATTGATATGGGATTACTTCCGATTAAACCAATTCGTTTACCTGAGGTACGTTATCCGTTGGCAAAATGGACATTCGTAAACGATTCTTCATGCATGTCTCTGGATTCATTGAATTATGTAATTACATTACTGGATGAATTCCCGGGATTAGTATTAGAGTTGAGTTCTCATACGGATCCACGTGGAGGAAAAATTTACAACCAGGTGCTTTCTGAAAACCGTGCTAAAGCTTGTTATGAATACCTTGTGAAAGAAAAAGGTGTTGATCCTCGCCGTATTATTCCGGTTGGAAAAGGTGAGATGGAGCCTCGTACAATGTACTTAAAAGATGGAATCTATTTCGAAGCACAGGATAAGGAAGCCAGTCGTGCGGAAGTCCGGATGACAGAAGCGTATATGGCGCCGTTCAAAAAGGATAAAAAGAAATTTGAACAATTACAACAGTATAACCGTCGTACGGAAGGTAAAGTGGTAACATTGGATTTCGATCCGAAAACTGCTCCTCCTGCAAATCCGGATTACCTGGTGTTTAAAAAATTACCTCCTTCAAACAAATAGAAGATAGAAATATTAAAAGCCCCGACCTTTATAGTCGGGGCTTTTTTGTTTTGGTGAAGCTTAACTAAATCTGGCATCTGCAGTAAAAGAATAGTTCTCATCATCGAAATCGGATAAATAGGCTTCGGTGAATTTTACCCGGTTTTTCGTACCTTCGCGTTTTCAATTTCATCATGTCCGACATTCGATACAATTTAAGAGGAGTTTCCGCAGGAAAAGAAGAGGTTCACAACGCAATTAAAAACGTAGACAAGGGTTTGTTCCCACAGGCGTTTTGTAAAATTGTTCCCGACTATCTTACCGGAGATCCTGAATATTGTATTGTAATGCACGCTGACGGGGCCGGTACCAAATCTTCCCTGGCCTATATGTATTGGAAAGAAACAGGTGATGTTTCTGTTTGGAAAGGGATTGCCCAGGACGCATTGATCATGAATATTGATGATTTGCTGTGTGTTGGAGCAACCGAGAATATCCTGCTTTCATCAACTATTGGGAGAAATAAAAATTTGATCACCGGTGAAGTAATTGCTGCGATTATTAACGGAACAGAAGAATTATTGCAAACTCTGCGTGAGCAGGGAATCGGTATTTTTTCTACCGGTGGTGAAACAGCTGATGTTGGTGATTTAGTGAGAACGATCATTGTAGATTCGACGGTTGTTTGCCGTATGAAGCGATCTGAAGTCATTTCAAATCACACTATTCAGGCAGGCGACGTAGTTGTTGGACTGGCTTCTTACGGTCAGGCAACGTACGAAACAGAATATAACGGTGGAATGGGGTCTAACGGACTAACGTCTGCCCGCCACGATGTTTTCTCGAAAGTTTTGGCTGAGAAATATCCTGAAAGCTTTGATGCGGCTGTTCCTTCGGATCTGGTTTATTCAGGTACAAAAGGATTGACAGAGAAAATTGCAGGTGTTCAGCTGGATGCAGGAAAACTGGTTTTGTCGCCAACGAGAACTTATGCTCGGTTATTAAAGCAATTTTAGATAAACACCGTTCTTCGATTCACGGAATGGTTCATTGTTCGGGCGGTGCACAAACGAAAGTGCTGCATTTTGTAAATGATGTTCACGTGATCAAAGACAATTTGTTTCCGATTCCGCCATTGTTCAAAATGATCCAGGAAGAGTCCGGAACTGATTGGAAGGAAATGTATAAAGTGTTCAATATGGGGCACAGAATGGAAGTTTATGTTCCTCAGAATGTAGCTCAGGAAATTATTGCTATTTCAGAATCTTTTGGTATTGATGCTCAAATAATTGGTCGTGTTGAGGTAATGGATGGCAAACAAGTAACTGTTCGCTCAGAGGTTGGTGAGTTCCAGTACAACTAAGAAATTATGCAAGAGTTATTGAATAAATTAGAAGCTATTCACTTTCGTTTCGTGGAAGTGGGTAAAATGATAACCGATCCGGAAATTATTTCGGATATGGAACGCTATGTCAGGTTAAATAAGGAATACCGTGATTTAGAGCAAATCAATCATTCATACTTAACATATAAGAACTTACTCGATAATTTGAAGAATGCCAGAGAGCTTTTGGAAACGGAAACAGATCCCGAGATGCGCGAAATGGCAAAAATGGAAATCGACGAGCTGGAAACGAAACGTCCTGATTTAGAAGAGGATATTAAAGTTCAATTGATCCCGAAAGATCCGGAA
>CBFGMW010000484.1:0-2786 GCA_965649925.1 uncultured Fluviicola sp. | reverse complement strand
TACCTGATAAACAGGCAAACCAGATTCGTCCCTTCGGATCGAGGTACATTCGCAAAACACAATTCTCAGGAAGACCGTTTTCTTTAGTGAAATTTTGAAATTTATAACCGTCATAGCGACTAAGCCCTTTATCAGTTGCAATCCAAATATAACCTTGCCGGTCTTGTAAGATTTGATAACATTCGGAACTTGGCAATCCATCTTCAACTGTATAATTCTTGAAATTTGGTTCTTGTGCAAGAATCCAAAACACGTTGAAAAATGAAAAAAACACAAGGAAAACTCTCATCCCGAATAGAAAACGTGTATAAGAAGAATTCGGTTGAAAACGCGTCTATCCTAACAACTTACCGTCTCCATCTTTGTATTGGTATAACCGAACAACTGATAAAACTTAATGGCTTTGGCAATATCTACCGGAACATCGTCTTCCCAGCTCGGTGAATGCGCGTTGATCTTCGCAAGTACATCATCCGAAAGAATATGAAGAAAGGTTCTGTCAAATTGATCAATAGCCTCTAATTTATTTGTCGATTTCAGGTATTGGATCAATCCCATCAGATGAACCGGAAGCTGAATATTGTCTAAGGTATATAAATCACCCGTTTCAACATTGATTGCGGGATAAACGTACATTTTTACGTTATGTCCGAAACCTCGCCCAAACGCTTCAAGCAATCCGCCCGAAAGATTATCGTAGTATTTCTCGTCGAAAATGGTATGCACATTATAAATTCCGGCAATTACTCCCATTTTATGACCACGGGCAATATTAGATAAGTACTCGAGCATTTTGTAATGTTTCAGGTAATTTGAGATCATTACAGTGTATCCCATTGCGCTCAGCAGATTTGCCCTGTCTATGAAATCTTTATCTGATATTTTTCCGTCGGCAGTTAAATCTTTCAATGTCAACTCAAAAATGACCGAAACATTTTCTTCTTTCACGCCATCTTCTTTAATGAACATTTCGTAACCGGATTCGATCATATCCAAATGCACTTTCGTTGCCGGACGGAAACGCCCTCTCATCAACAAAATATTTCGCTTGTACAATGCTGCCGCAGGCTGAAGAACCGTTCCACATAAGTCGAACATGGTAGCATCTGTAATTCCTCTTTTCACCAAATTCAATGCAACAATTCTGTTGTCAACATTTCCAAGATCTTCTCCAGAAACGCGCAGCATATCAATTTCTACTCTATCGCGTGGAATTCTATGAACCAGGTTTGTTAAGTATTCTTCCAGGTCGTCTGAATGAAAGTAACATGCATGGATCAGGTTTACACCAAGAATTCCTAAAGCTTCCTGTTGTGCTTTGTGAGAGTTATCATGCATTTTAACGTGCAGAATCACATCGTTTACAGATCCACCGGGTGTAAGTTGAAAGCGAAGTCCAACCCAACCCTGTCCCTGGTTTGTTTTATGGTAGTTTAATGATTCAACGGTATTACAGAAAGCGAAAAAGCGTGTTTCTTCCTGCTTCTTCGGTAAACGTTCACACAAAGTATTATATTCGGTATGAAGCATTGTAACCAAACGTTCTTCGCAAACATAACGGGTTGCAGCGCCGTACATGGCATCTGAAACGCGCATGTCATAAGCAGATTGCGTGTATGCGATTGTTCCTGAGCTACCTCCGGCTTTAAAAAAATTAGCCGCAACTTCCTGTCCCGCTCCAATTTCAGCAAAACAGCCATAGATGTCGCTTGTGAGGTTAATTTTCAAAGCTTTTTCCTCAGTTGTCAATCTTCGTTCATCAATCATTTTACCCATAATTCTGTGCAAAATTAGTATAATACTTCCAATCCGATTAAGGATTTAACGGTTGGAAATCAGGATTAGTTACAAATTTGTAATCATCCAGGGTTAATAAAAAGGCTTTCAACAGGTTACGCTGGTCCTGATCCAGTTGAACTCCGCCCTGAAATGCATATTCTATCAGGGGATCAATGGTTTCCGACTGCTGAACGCCAATCGAATAATGATCGATCACGTCATCCAGTGTTTGAAACCGGCCGTCATGCATATAAGGCGCGCTAAAACCAATATTTCGAATAGAAGGAACTTTAAATTTCCCGTTATCATTCGGATTTCCTGTAATTCCTCCTCTTCCCAAATCAGTAAAAGTACTGTTTAAACCGTTGTTGGAGAATTTTTGGACCTGCATCAAAGTACCGGTGTGACAATGTGCACAATCTGCACCTACCATACTATTGAATAAGTCAAAGCCCGCCAATTCTTCATTGGTTATGGTTGCATTAATGATTTGCTCTTCAGCGGTCATCGGAAGTAAATTCAACCGTTTATACATGACATCATACTTGGAAGTTCCTGAGATCATAGTTCGCAGAAACTGGGCAATGGCTTTTGCCACATGTTCTTTATCAATCTCTGTAATTCCAAAAGCCCTGAAAAACTGATTTCTGTACTCAACTTTACTCTGTAAACGCGTTACAGCTTCCTGCCAGCTTAAATGCATCTCAACCGGATTTGGAACAGGTTCCAGGATTTGCTCTTCCAATGTATGAGAACGACCGTCCCAGAAGAAACTGTTCTGCCAGCCCAGGTTGAAAAGCGCCATGGAATTTCTGTTTCCCGTAGTTCCATTCACCCCCAGAGAAAACTGGTTGTGATCTGAAAATGAATTTGAGGGCGCATGACAGCTGCCGCATGAAATGCTGTTATCCAGTGAAAGTGCTGTCTCGTAAAATAACATTCTTCCTAAAAGAACTCCCTCAACTGTCATGGGATTATCCGCTGGAATAGGCATATCAGGGAAATGA
>CBFGMW010000483.1:0-2790 GCA_965649925.1 uncultured Fluviicola sp. | reverse complement strand
ACTTATTATAAAGAAGGAAAGAAGAACGGTGTTTTCAAATATTATTATGATGACGGCGTGCTCCTTCGAACAGAAAACTGGGACATGGGTTCTCGAAACGGAGAGTTCAAGACCTTGTATTACGATCAAACATTGCAATCAATTGAGAATTATAAAAAAGCAAGCGGAAAATCGGCACAATACTTAACAGCTGACGTTTATACTTTTCAAAGTGAAGCCGTAGCTTATGGAGTAGGGAAAATCCTTTACAATAACGGAGGTCCGGCCAAAATTAAAGCATATACAGATTCGGCCGGAACAACTTATGAAATGTACAATGTAAAAGAGATTTTACAGGATAGCGATCCGAATCTTAAAGGCGCTAAAATTGGAAAGGGAGTTAACAAACCTTACAAGAAAAAGGAAGTATTCATTGTTGTGAACATTACCGATGTAAAAACCGTTGCAAAAACAGAAGTAAAAGAAGGCTGGTTTGAAGAGCGTTTCCCGGACCAGAAATTAAAACGTCGTGCGCTTTACAAAAATGATGTTTTAATCGAGGAAACGGTTTATGATCAACTCGGTAAGATCGTTTCTCAGGTAGGTAAAGTTGAAAGCACCGGGAAAGAAGACGACGCAATGCCTACAACTAAAACGGAAAAGAAGAAAAAAGAGAAGAAAGCAAAAAAGCCTAAGAAAGAAAAGGAAGAAGTTCCAACAACAGAAACAGGAAATTAATCAACACTATTTTTGGTTAACAGCTATGGTTCAGAAAATTCTTATCCCAATAGGCTTTATGATTGTTGGAATATTCTGCGTTTATCCGTATCTAACCGGGCAGGAATCGGCAAAAGTCTTTAAATTGCTTGCTGCATTGATTTGTTTTGTTTACGGATTAGGAAGTTTGGTTTATTACCAGGTGAAAAGGTGATTTTCCGGAGTTATTTTGATCAACATATTAACAATGACCGTTTTTTAATTAACAAATAATCAACTATCTAAAATTTTCACATGCTGACCATGAATCATTAACCGCTGTTATTCAGAGTGTTGATCGAGTCCCTGGCCAGCAACTCATTTGTGGAATTTCGTCAATTCTATTGACGAGGTATAGGTTAACTATCCAGATAGCCGCACATGAAAATTAATTTTTTAATTTCACTGCAACATTCTAAATTAATTGCAACCACTTAAGAATATTCAACCTGCTACTTTTATTACACTACAGTATCATAGTTATGGTTGATTTTTTTGAGTAAATCATTCAAAAAAATGAAAACATTCAGTCTACTACTTTTAACATGCCTGTTCGTGTTTGTGACGAAAACAGGAAATTCACAATGCGATTATTCCTTTTCGCTTTTTGAGGAAAACATCATTCTTAATGGCGATCCAACTGCAACACAGTTAAATAGTATTAGCAGTTGCGGTGAATACCTGATGAGTTATGAAATCGGATTTAATTCGACCGATCCAACAATTAATGACGTAATAACGATCCATTTACCGGTAGGAGCAACTTATACAAGTCTGTCATCTACAAACGGAACTGTCACCGGAATCAGCGGTACAACCGACGTTACTTTTACACTTTCCGGATGGGATATCAACAACACGTTTGAAATTGAATTCTTATGTGCTTCTCCAGGTTGTTCTGCAACACCAACCGCCGGAATTACTCAGATATCCGGTACTGATGCGTGTTCATCTGTAAATGCTTCCAGCAGCATCACTTTGGGTAATCCTGTTTTGGACGTTCAAAACATGGGAAGCGGTACTTTGGTAAAGAATGTTGGCGACGTAGACGAATTAATTTTTAAAATCAGTAATGATAACGGGAACGGAGCTGTAATATCTCAGGTATCCTGTGATTATCAACTGAACTCAAATGTATCAGCTCTTATTAATACCGGTTCTTCCTGGAATCAATATTATCTATCAAATTCTCAGACTGGTGGAACCGGAACGAATATTTACACCTATACGCTGCCTGGCGGTGTAACACCCGTTACTTTACCTTCAGGAGGAACAATAAATATTGGCTCTGCTGAATGGCTGAACTTGCTCGGACACAGTTATCTCGCAGATCACGAAGAAATCTATCTGCATATTCCTTACAAAGTCGTGAGCTGTGATAACTCTTCAGATGGAATATTTGAATTCTCAGTTTTATGTGGTTCAACACCTTGCCAGCAACAAACTGAACATTCTTCGATAAGTACTTCTTTATCAATCCCTATTGTAAACGAAGGACTTGTTGGTACTAACAATCATACCGGAAGTCCGAACGCCACATTTTGCAGCGCGGCAGGAGGCCAAAACATGCAGTTGGATTGGATTATGTACAATGCACCTGCAGTTGTTAGTGGTGGTCCGGCGGGCTACGGAAGAATGACAGATTTAGAACTTGTATTGCTTGTTAATAATACTTTCGGAGAAATAGACACCGCAAGTTTTTCAATTTCTTCTTCAACGGGTTCTCTGACAATTCCTTCAAGTGTTGTTTATATTGAACCAACACCTTTTTCGGTAAACTCAGCCCTGAATCAACTTGGAACAATCTATAAAATCAAATTAAATCAAATTCCAGTATCGGGTAACAATTGGGCTCCGCTTGGTGCAAATTCCCTTGCAGATTTAGATGGAGACGGATTCGTTGATGATATGGTTGAGAGCGGCATACTGAATATTCATGTTGACTATACTTATTATGATGATTCTTGTGGACTTTCGAGTACATCTCCTCAATATTACAGTATGGCTATTCTGGAATGTATTTTTGATGATGCCTGCGGTAATCCGGTAAATGTT
>CBFGMW010000482.1:0-2797 GCA_965649925.1 uncultured Fluviicola sp. | reverse complement strand
TAGTGGTAGACAATCTACCCTTCCTGCTTACGGATACTGTTGGATTTATTCGTAAGTTACCGCATCAGTTGGTGGAATCTTTCAAATCTACCCTGGATGAGGTGCGCGAAGCAGATTTACTGATTCACGTTGTTGATTTGTCACACCCTCATTTTGAAGACCAGATTCACGTAGTAAATGAAACGCTTGCGGAATTGGATAAATCGGTGAAACCAACATTATTGGTTTTCAATAAAATTGATGCCTACAAAACCATTGTTGACGGCGAGAATGAAGAGAACCCTTCGCTTGAAGAACTGAAAAGAACCTGGATGGGGAAACTGGAGGCTACAAAATGTGTTTTCATCTCAGCCCAGGAAAAAACAAATATTGATGAACTGCGTGCGGTAATGTATGAAGAGATCAAGCGCATTTTTGCCATTCGCTATCCGTATAATAATTTCTTGTATTAGTGATTGTTTCCCGGTACCTGGTTATTAAATTAAAGAGGAAGTTAAAATTCCGTAAGCACTTATGAGTTTTTACGGCTGGATTTTACTCGGAACCATTATTGGTCCGCTTGCGTTAAGTTTTGAGCGCAGAATAGCGTTTTACACAAAAAGCAGGGCTTTGGTTCTTGCGGTTCTGATAATCGCCGTTCCTTTTTTAATTTGGGATTGGTATTTTACCGATCTTGGAGTTTGGGGATTTAACAACGAGCATATTTTCGGACTAAGTTTTTTTGGACTGCCCTTAGAGGAAATTCTATTCTTCGTGATCGTTCCGTATGCCTGTTTATTTGTTTACGAAGTGGTTCAGGGCTTTTTCGGAAGAAAGAATTTCGACTTCTATGGGAAAATATTCGGATTTACTACGGCTCTGAGTGCGATAATCCTGGCAATGACTCATATGCAGCAGTGGTATACCTTGTGGGCAACTATCCTGGCTTCACTTGCAGTAATTGGCGTTTGTTTTCAAATGAAGGCTAAATGGTTCGGTCATTTCGCGGTTGCTTTCACTATTTGCATTCTCCCTTTCCTGGTTGTTAACGGTTTGCTGACAGGTATCGCTACTTCAAATCCGGTTGTTTGGTACAACGAAGATCATATTACCGGTTTCAGGATACTTACTATTCCAATGGAAGACTTCTATTACAACCTCGGGCTCTATTTGTCTCTGGTGTTTGTTTACGAATGGCTAAAAACAAAAAAAGCGCCTTCGAAAAACGAAGACGCTCCTTAAAAAGCATTGTATTATCTTTTTTCAGCTTTATAAATATAGCCGTTTGAATCTTCCATCCATAATTCTTTATTCGTCAAGCGAAGAATAGTTCTTTGATAAGTAGTTGTAATAGAACCATTGGTGAACGAGGCTGCGATACCTTCTTTGTCGTTACTAAATGCCCAAGTACCCGTGTATTCTATCCCGTTATCACTGATTTTGAATGTACCGTCTTTTTCAAAGGTAATATAAGCATCTTCATCTGTGTCTTGCTGAGATACGCTGCCATAGGTTACTGATTTGGTATCCCATTCTCCGGTCAAACGCATTTTTTTCGTCATCAATGATATTCCGGGACCTTCTTCATATTTCCCGCAGGAAGAAACAGTTAACCCTGCCCCGGCAACTAATAGTGTAGCAATAGCTAAATTAAATTTTTTCATAAAACCGATTAATGTTAAAGCAAATATAGGTAGGAATGTTAAAATTCCTAATCCGAATTTTGTTGATGAAAGATACGATAAACTATCCTTGATTTGAAAACAAGCTGAAAAAAAACGATGATGAAGACGTTTATGTACGGAGTTTCTTTAGTGTTCCCGTTGGATCAGAAATGCAGCCAGATCAAAGAGTGGCTGTTTAAGCGATTCGCTTAGGTTCAGGTTGTTCATTTGAGAAAGGGCCAGATTGTAATAAGCATTTTGTTTCTGTTCAACAATACTTTTGATGTTCAATTCAAGAAAAAGTTCTTTTGCAAAATCAATTTTGGCCTGATTCGGCGACATTTGCAAAAGCTGCTGTACTCTGTTGTCATTTGTTTTTAGCGCTTCTATAAGCAGCAATGTTTTTTTATTGCTCAGAATGTCTCCACCAACCTGTTTTCCGAATTTTTCCGGGTCGGCGGCATAAAGATCCAGAATATCGTCCTGAATTTGAAATGCTATCCCGAGGTTTACTCCGTAATCATATAGAAGTTTACATTGTTCAGGGTTTTGCCGGCCAAGAATAGCCCCGAATTCCAACGCGCATCCAAGTAAAACCGAAGTTTTCAACCGGATCATTTCGATGTATTCTGTTTCTGAAACAAAATCTCTCGTTTCAAAATCCATATCCATTTGTTGCCCTTCACAAACTTCAATAGCCGTTTCATTAAACCTTCGCAGAAGCTTTGAAAGTCTTTCGTCAGAGTATCGTGTTAATTGCTGGTATGCTTCAACAAACAGCACATCACCGGAAAGAATTGCTATGTTCGGATTCCATTTTTCATGAACTGCTGCTTTCCCGCGTCTCGTAGGAGCATCGTCCATAATGTCATCATGGATCAACGAGAAATTATGAAAGAGTTCAATACATAATGCGGCGTGAATACTTTCTTCTTTTTGAATTCCGAATAACTGTCCTGATATAAGTGTGAGAACGGGGCGCATCCGTTTTCCGCCAAGTGTTGTAAAATATCTTAACGGATCATATAGATTTGCAGGTTCAGCAGGAAATGAATGATTCTCAATTTTACTTTCTACAAAAGAAATTAACTCCTGAAGCTGCTTCATGATTTTTTTACTATATCAAGCAGGTAAGAACCGTAACCACTTTTCAC
>CBFGMW010000481.1:0-2803 GCA_965649925.1 uncultured Fluviicola sp. | reverse complement strand
AGAGCATTAAGCCTGTAGACATCAACAACTACCCGGCAATCAAAAATCATCTAGATAAATACTACCCTCAACTTGAAAAACGATTGGATAAAGGGATCACTCCTTATCACCTGAGAAACTGTGCGTATACCGACGATTTTAATAGACAGAAAATCATCTGGAAAATTATCGGAAATCAAATGGCTTTTTCTATTGATTCAAATAAATATATGGTAAACAACGCTTGCTACATTTTGACTGGTTCGGGATTGGAGTATCTGCTTTCGGTTTTGAACTCAAGAATAATATCCTGGTATAGTTTCATTACCAACATGAATAAAACTGGTATGGGCGATGTTCAAGTTGGTGGACAAAATTTAAGCTTATTTCCCATTCCCATACTGTCTGATCTTGAACAAAAACCATTTATTGAATTGTTATTGAAACTTATTATGGAAAAAGAAAAAAATGAGGAAATCGGCATCGTCGAAGCTAAAATCGAGAACTTGATTAATAACCTGTACGGATTGACGAAGGAGGAAATTGACGTCATTGCAGCTCAATAAAAATGATTTCATCCATTTCAAAATCAAACAATTGATAAACCAGATTGTCGATCTTCTTCTCGAGTTCATTGATGTTTTTCGCTTGTTTTTTATTCGTAATAATTTGATCAACTAATATTGAAATCGGTTTCATGTCCTTGTTTTTAGGAATCGGAAAATTTACGACATCCTGATTCAACATTCTAAACTGTCGTTGCTGCAATTGGACAACATAATTCTTTACTAGTAATCGCCCCAATTTTGAATTTAATATTCCAAGTATGTATTTTAATTCATCAATATTTCCCGTCATGATATATGCTGTATTTAAGGCCACGCACTTTTCCGTATCAAAAGAAAAACATGGGAAATCGTAACCATCTTGAGGGTTGTCTGTCATGATTTCCATGTAAGTGATTTTCTGTCGATTAAAATCGTCCGAATAATTTGCTCCCCATCGTTGCAAAGCATACCATTCATAGCGGATTCCGGTCTCAGCTTGATTTCTGTTAGACAGCTCTGTTTTATATTTCAATAAATGATTATAGACTGCAGGGTATTGATTTTCAAATGCTTTCTCTGCTTCCAGAGATGCGCCAACAACTTTAGGATTATTATGCAATGGAAAATGCCAGGGAATAAACAGAAGAAATAGATCTGCAAATTCGTAGGAATAACGTTTGATATCACGCCCGCGTAAAATCGGTCGTATAAATTATCCAATAATTAACCCTAAAAACGAATTCTATACAAACAAGAAAATCAATGAAAAGGGAACTGTTACTTTGAACGAAATATTAAATAATTAAACATGATCTACGGATACATCAGAGTAAGCACCGATAGGCAAACAGTCGAGAACCAGCGCTTCGAAATCAATCATTTCTGTGAGAAACAAGTAATGGTGGTGGATAAGTGGTTCGAGGAAACGATTTCGGGCTCAATAAGCGTGCGCGAACGACAGTTAGGAAAACTGCTTAAAAAAATGAAACCGGGAGATGTGCTGATCTGTTCGGAGCTCTCTCGGCTCGGAAGAAACTTACTTATGATTATGGGAGTACTGAACGAATGCATGAACCGCGATATTCAGGTTTGGACAATCAAAGACAATTACCGCCTGGGAAGCGATATCAATTCCAAAGTGCTGGCGTTTGCTTTCGGATTGTCTGCAGAAATAGAACGGAACCTCATTTCACAACGCACAAAAGAAGCCTTGGCACGCAAACGTGCAGAAGGAGTCATTCTCGGGAGGCCAAAAGGCAGTAAATCTTCCCGAACCAAACTCACCGGGCAGGAAAAGAAAATCCTCGAATTGCTCGACAAAAAAGTCTCTTACAGTGCAATTGGCCGCTTACTCGGCGTGCACCGGCTTACCGTAAGCAGCTTCGTGAAAACTCAGCTGGAAGAAAGTACTTCCTAAAATTTAACAACTAAAACAATTTCATTATGGCAAACAATTTCATCACCAACAACAAGGACCAAAAAAACCTTAAACAGCGTTTAAACACACTCATTTCGATAAGTGATGAGCTGAAATTCCTGGTGGGCTATTTTTACTTTCATGGCCTCTCTAACATTTATGATGGCCTGCGAAAAAATCCGGAACAGCGACTGAAAGTACTTGTCGGTTTACAGGTTTGCAAACACCTCGGAAACATCATTGAATATACTGAGCAGTCTGACATTCCGGCTTCCAGGGATGAAGAATTTCAAAAATACCTGACCTCTTTGGGTTTTGCATTGAACAATGAAAACATGGATACCGAGGAAGCACACGACCAGGTGCGGTTTTTCGTGGAAATGATCCTGGAAGAACGGTTGATCATTCGTAAAACCGAAAATCCGAATCACGCCAAATTGTATCTTTTTCAACTGAATGAAGAGCAGGCGGAATACCAGAATTACGCCGGGCAGTTGATCACCGGAAGCAGCAATCTTACTAATCCGGGATTGCAGGGTCAGGAAGAGTTTAATGTGGAAATCAGGGATTATGGCTATCCTCAGGCCTCGGCGTATTTCGATGAACTCTGGGAACGTGCCATTCCGATTACGGAAGCGCATCAGAACAGAACTACTCTCGTTCAATTTATTCAACACAAAACCCAAACCGCAACCGTTACACCTTTTGAAGCTTACTGCCTGATCCTGAAAACATATTTGGATCTCCAAAACCCTTCCAACGATATTGACATGGACGGATTGTTACAGAAAGTGGGTTTGCGGAAGCTGAGTTACCAGTCGGATGCAGTTGGGCAGGCCCTGCAGATGATAAAAGAACA
>CBFGMW010000480.1:0-2813 GCA_965649925.1 uncultured Fluviicola sp. | reverse complement strand
TACCATTGAAGACATTTTCGATGAATTTGCTGGAAACGTATTGATCGAACGAAGAATTTATCATTATCCCCCATTTTACAAACTCTTTCGTTTCGTTATAAAACACATGGTCCCGAATCTGGTTGGCGAGGCAGCTGAACAGTATGCCAATTTGCTTAAAAGTGTGTTTCACGAACGGGTAATAGGACCTGAATTCCCGGTTATTGCACGCGTTCAGAATTATTATATGAAAGAGATTCTTCTGAAAATTGAAAGTTCGGCCCCGCATAAAAAAGTAAAGGAACGCATACACGAATTAACGGATCAATTCTATAGCGTTCCTGTTTACAAACCAATTCGACTGATTATCGACGTTGATCCCGCTTAACCAAGGTATGTTTTAAGCATCCGGCTTCGGGACGTATGTTTCAATCTGCGAATAGCCTTTTCTTTTATTTGTCTTACTCTTTCTCTGGTTAAGTCGAAGATATCTCCGATCTCTTCCAGTGTAAGCGGGTGTTTCCCATTCAATCCGTAATACAAACGTACTACGTCGCTTTCTCTGCTTGTTAACGAACTCAACGAGCGTTCAATGTCTTTTCTAAGCGATTCTTTCGTTAATTCATCTTCCGGTGAAGGAAGTGCGTCATTCGGAAGTACATCGTACATGCTCGAAGAACTTTCTTCTCCTTCCAACAACGGAGCATCCATAGAAACATGCCGTCCGGAATTAGACATCGACTGACGGACATCTTCAACAGAGCATTCTAAAAACTCTGCCAACTCATGCACAGACGGGGGACGTTCATACAACTGCTCCAACTCACTGTAAGCTCTGTTAATTTTATTAATTGTTCCAATTTTGTTCAAGGGCAGCCGAACAATACGCGCCTGTTCTGCCAATGCCTGCAAAATCGACTGACGAATCCACCAAACGGCATAAGAAATAAACTTAAAACCTCTTGTTTCATCGAAGCGTTCTGCAGCTTTAATCAAACCTACGTTTCCTTCATTAATTAAATCAGGAAGTGACAAACCTTGGTTTTGGTATTGTTTAGATACAGATACAACAAAACGAAGGTTGGCTTTTGTAAGTCTTTCTAACGCGGCAGTATCGCCTTCACGAATTCTTCGTGCCAACTCTACTTCCTCATCGGCAGTAATTAAGTCTACACGACCAATTTCCTGCAGGTACTTGTCTAATGACGCTGTCTCCCTATTGGTAACCTGCTTTACAATTTTTAACTGTCTCATAGCACACGTGTTGATTTAATCGAATATAACATTTATATAATGCACTTAATGGTAAATAGTTGTAAATATTACGCTTCAAATGAATATTTAACAGTTTTTAGATTTCAGAAAGGCTTCGCGAATGAACATTTCCAGCTCAAAAGGTCTGTGTATATTTGCAAACCAATTACAGGGAAAAATGAAAGTATTAATGGTTTGTCTGGGAAACATTTGTCGATCACCGATGGCGGATGGCTGGTTACGTAAATATGCCAGAGATTTGAACCTTGAAATAGAAGTAGATTCTGCCGGAACGGCAAACTATCATGTTGGTGCAAAGCCCGACAATCGAATGCGCAAATGGGCGGCTGAAGCCAATGTTCCGATTGATTCATTGAGAGCACGACAATTTGAAGTTTCAGACTTTGAGCGTTTTGATATTATCTTCGCAATGGACCAGTCGAACTTAAAGAATATTCTTTCCCTGGCAAGAAATGAAGCCGACAAATCAAAAGTACGTTTGTACTTAAACGAATTACATCCGAATGAAAACATGGAGGTTCCCGATCCGTATTACGGCGGCGACAAGGATTTCAAAGACGTCATTCAATTACTTAAAGAAGCCACAGAGGCATTCATAAACAACGAATTTAAACAACGATGAGAACAGGTAAACTATTTCTAATTCCAAATACATTAGGCGGAGAAGGAACACAAAATATTATTCCGGCTGAAGTAATGGAAATTGCAGCAAGCCTGCGCTTTTTTGCAGTAGAAGAAGTGAAATCAGCCCGTCGTTTACTTCGTAAAATTGATCGGACTTTTCCAATTGACGATTCTACATTTATTGTAATCAATAAAAATTCTACTCCTCACGATCTTTATCCGGCACTAAAAGCGTTGGAAAATGGTGAAAACGTTGGGATAATCAGTGAAGCGGGGTGCGCTTGTATTGCAGACCCAGGAGCAATTTTGGTTTCTGCGGCTCATGAAAAAGGATATCAGGTTTGTCCTACTGTTGGACCGAGTTCTATTTTGCTTACACTGATAGGAAGCGGATTTAACGGACAAAACTTCTCTTTCAGCGGATATTTACCGAAAGACAAAAAAGAGCGTGTCCGCAAAATGAAAGACCTGGAAATGAGAGCTCGTAAAAACAATGAGACGCAGTTGTTCATGGATACTCCATTCCGCAATATGCACGTCTTGGAAGATTTGTTAAACGAATTGCAGGACGACACTTTGTTGTGTGTTGCTTCCAATTTGACGCTTCCGGATGAGAGCATTAAAACGATGTCGATCAAAGACTGGAGAGAAAATGCTTACGATATCGGGAAAATTCCAACTTTGTTTGCACTTGGAAAGTTCAGTACTTCAAAGTAAATCTGTTCGTTTCGCTGTTCTGAAAATCTGCTAACTTTAACGCGATGCAATTTCGTCCGTTCATCTGGTCTATTTCTATTACACTCGCACTTCTTTGTGTGTTTGCGGGAAATATCAATCTCGAATTGGGGACGGATGAACCGTTCTTACTAGGTCGGGCAACAGCTGATGCCATTTCTGTGAACCAGCGTGTTCAGGTGTACTACAAATTTATTCTG
>CBFGMW010000479.1:0-2821 GCA_965649925.1 uncultured Fluviicola sp. | reverse complement strand
AGAATACTTTAACGGAGTTCCCGAAGAAAAATCATTTACATGGAAACTCGGTGAATTGAATGGTGATCAAATTACAGAAACAAGTGTAAGCTTCCAGGCAAACGGAAACGTTTTCTATAACCTGATCAAAGATAATGTTACGAATGATGCCAATATCGATCGCAGACAGTTGAGTAAGATTGAAATAATAGTTACCGGTGGTGCTGAAGATTTGAGTAAATATATTTTATTAAGTAAGCCAAATTCTTCTCTTGCCCAGAACAAACCGTCATACACGAATTTAACAGTTAGTGACGGACGGCAAGTTATCGGGATTTTCTCCTCTCGCCACAAAGCCATTCAGATAAAACCGGATTGGCAACCGTTCTCTCCTTACGCGAGAGCAATAGATACAAAATCTGTACGTGAATTATGTACCGGGCCAATTACTGGAAGTTTCCTCTTCTGCAGTGATCATCCAACTGACATAGCTCAAGGCGAGACATACACTTGTCAATAACAACATTCGATCCCTCTTAGTTAAACTAAGGGGGATTTTTTTATCCACATCTGTCATTTTCCCGTTAAAAGTTTTAGCAGTTCGTTAACTTTGTTTCATGACGGATAGAGTAACGCTTTTTGTAGATGTAATAATCCCGGTTGCAATAAGTAAAGAATTTACCTACCGCGTTCCGTTCGAATTAAATCCGCATGTACAGCCTTTTGTCCGCGTAGTTGTTCCATTTGGAAAAGGAAAATTCGTAACCGGAATTATCACACGTGTTCACGAAGAAATTCCGCAGGAATATCAATCAAAATACGTTGAAGTAGTTCTGGATGAGAAGCCGCTCATTGGTCCGCAGCAGTACAAACTGTGGAAATGGATCGAATCATATTATATGGCACCTATCGGTGACGTAATGAATGCTGCCCTTCCGGCAAATTTCAAACTGGCAAGCGAAACCATCATTGTATTGCATCCTGATTTCATTCCGGAAACAGAACTGAATGAACGGGAAAGTTTAATTATTGATGCGCTTTGCCTGAAAGAACAATTAAGCCTGAAAGATATTTCTGAGCTCATTGGGATCAAAACGGTTCAACCACTTATAAAACGGCTAATAGAAAGAAGAATCGTAGTTACCCAGGAAGAAATCAACGACAAGTTTATTGCCAAAACCGCTCTTTTTGTCCGGTTTACAGATGAGTTTTCCAATGAGGACCGGTTAAATGAGTTATTTGAATCTTTCCAAAGCTCAAAATCCAAAGCAAAACAAGAGCAGGTTCTGTTGGAAATGCTTCACCTTGGTGGTTTGAAAAACGGAGAATCGTTTCCTATTGCCAGAAAACAGCTGGAAGATAATGGTTGCTCCCTTTCAGCAATAAATACGCTTGAAAAAACCGGAATAATCTACTCAGAGCGGCTGGAAATTTCCCGCCTGAAGGAATCCAGCCAGGAAGAATTGCTTTTCCCTAAATTGTCGGCGCATCAAAAAGAAGCGCATGATCAAATTCATGAACAGTTTGCCGAGAAAGATATTGTTTTACTTCAGGGAATAACCGGATCCGGTAAAACCGAAATATACATCCACCTCATTCAGCAGCAAATAGAGCAGGGAAAACAAGTCCTTTTCCTTGTTCCTGAAATTGCATTGACAACGCAGTTAATCCAGCGTTTATCGGCATATTTTGGATCGCAGGTTGGAATCTACCATTCAAAATTCAACGGAAACGAACGCGTTGAGATCTGGAACCAGGTTTTGGCGAACAACAGCAATAAATTCCGAGTAGTTGTAGGGGCACGATCTGCGTTATTCCTTCCGTTCCAAAACCTCGGATTAGTTATTGTGGATGAGGAACACGAAAGCAGTTTCAAACAACATGATCCTTCTCCACGCTACAATGCCCGTGATATGGCAATTGTACTGAGCAAGCTTTTCGGAGCAAAAACATTGCTTGGCTCAGCAACTCCTTCGATAGAAACATTCTACAACGCCCAGGAAAACAGGTACGGACATGTGCTTTTAACAAAGCGTTTTTCAGAGGTGGCTCTTCCCGAAATTTTCGTTGCGGACATGAAGAAAGAACGCATCGAAAAAACGGTTAATGGTCATTTCTCATCGTTTTTGCTTACTGAAATGAAAGAAGCGCTGGAACGAAATGAACAGATCATATTATTTCAGAACCGAAGAGGTTATACTCCTATCTGGAGCTGCGAAGTGTGTGCTTTTAGTCCGAATTGCAAGAATTGCGACACTACTTTAAATTACCATAAACAGGCAAACCTGCTCAAATGTCATCATTGCAGCTACCACATTCCGCCTATCGGAACTTGCCCGCAATGTGGCAGCAATAAACTGAAAATGCTTGGTTTCGGAACAGAAAAAATTGAAGATGATTTACAGCTGCTCCTTCCAAATATTCGAATAGCCCGAATGGATTTGGATTCAACCAGGAATAAGAACAGCCATCAGCAAATTATTTCCGACTTCGAAGCGCGGAATATTGATGTGCTGATTGGAACTCAAATGGTTGCTAAAGGTTTGGATTTCGATCATGTAGGTCTGGTGGGCATTCTTGATGCAGATCTGTTATTGCATAAAGTAAATTTCAGGGCATTCGAACGAAGTTTCCAGCTAATGACACAAGTTGCAGGTCGTGCCGGCAGAAGAGACAAACGCGGGAGAGTCATTATTCAAACCAGCAGCCCGCACCACTGGGTAATTCAAAAAACCATTGAACACAATTTCGATGAATTTGCTGCAAACGAATTGATCGAACGAAGAAATTATCATTATCCCCCATTTTACAAACTCTTTCGTTTCGTTATAAAACACATGGT
>CBFGMW010000478.1:0-2828 GCA_965649925.1 uncultured Fluviicola sp. | reverse complement strand
CGGTTATGCTTTTGACGGTTATCCGATTTATGGTCCTTATGGTTATTCTTCCCCTATGGATTCCAACAGCGATATTGAACGTATGAAAACCGGTTTTGCTTTGCGCAACATTACAACCAGAACAACGCTTCCTGACGGAACAGTCCTAAGTGCAGCAGAATACGGACCAGCAGTGGGCACAACCTATCCGCTTGGAACTTATGTCGAAGACTACGCATGGGATGCTGGAAATGGTGGTGATCTGGACATCTATAACGGTCGTTTTTGTGTAACTCCGGATTATCCTGCTGGAACGTATGCTTATTTCATAACGATTGACGCGGCAGGAACTCCGGAGTTTCCTTACATTCTGGGAACTTCCTATTATGGAACTCCGGAAGCAGATGATATCACCACTGGAGCAACAATCACCATTCCAGGTACAGGAGTGACTTGTTTCACAGAAACCTTGAGTATTCATGAAAACAACGCTCCAACAATTCAAACGGCACCAAATCCTTCAAACGGAATCTTCTATTTAAAATTACCGGATGTTCAGGGATTGACTGAAGTTGAAATTTACAACGTAGGAGGTCAGAAAGTTTTTTCAATTGCGTTCAACGGCTCTGAAGCATTGATCGATTTATCAAAAGAAAATTCAGGCGTTTTCACTTTGAAAATTACCAATAAAGGAAAAAGCAGTTATTCCAAAATAGCGATTTATTAATCGTTTCAACAATTGAAGTAAACCGGTTTTCGAAAGAGGATCGGTTTTTTATTTTCGGAACGAAGGATTTCAACCTGAACGTCGTCTAAACAGAAAAACAGCATAACTATGATTAAAAAACTCTCCTCAGTTGCACTTTTGCTTGCACTTTCCGGAAACACATTTGCTCAAGGTCCAGTTGTGACTTCCTGGCTGCAAAATACAAGCGTTTATGGAAGACATTACGTTTCCGGAAATTCAACTCCTATTCAGGACAATGTTCTGGCGAATACGCAGCTTATCGAGTATTCATCCTCCTGGGTTTATGTGCACACGCGCGGAATCCCAACTTATGTTACCGGTCCGTATTTAGACGGAAATCCTTCAGTAG
This sequence comes from uncultured Fluviicola sp., assembly GCA_965649925.1. GTDB lineage: Bacteria > Bacteroidota > Bacteroidia > Flavobacteriales_D > Crocinitomicaceae > Fluviicola. The sequence goes on along the minus strand of CBFGMW010000478.1, from coordinate 1,752 downwards.
CAAGTGATCAAAACGCTATTTTCAAATTTCCTTTGGTTCCGAACCAAAACACCGGAACACCAACAGCAACTACAGGCGGGAATATCGGATTGTTCATTAACGGCGTTGCATTATTCGATTACCGTGACGGTGTTTCCTGGAAAAGTTCTAACAGTACACTCGCCGGTGGACCATACGGAGGAACTGGTGACGGTGTTTGGAACCGCGATGCTGTAGTTGGAGAGCTGGGAGGTTTCGATTGTTCAAAAGGGCATCCGGCTATGGGAAATTACCACCATCACCAAAATCCAAGTGCCTTTGATCTGGATCTCGAAGTAATTTCTACTGTTTGTAATCTATATGATGCTGATGGGCTTTACGCTATTGACAGTACGGTTCATTCGCCGCTGATCGGTTTTGCATACGATGGTTTCCCTATTTACGGCGCTTACGGTTATAAAAACGCAGACGGAACTGGAGGAATTGAACGCATTAAATCAAGTTATACATTAAGAAATATTACCGTTCGAAACACGTATTCTAACGGAAGTTCAGTAACAGCCGGTCCTGCAGTAAGCACGACATATCCTTTGGGATATTTCAGAGAAGATTATGAATACACAACTCCGGCTTCAGACGATTATTTGGACGAGCATAACGGCCGCTTTTGTGTAACGCCTGAATATCCCGCAGGAACATATTGTTATTTCGCCACTGTTGACGAAGACTGGAATTCAGCGTATCCTTATGCCGTTGGGCCAACATTCTATGGAAATAAGGTTGCGGTAAAAGTGACCAGCGTTTCTGAAACCACAACAACATACGTTTCTGAAGCCTCCGTTTCTCAATTGGAAATGGACAAACTGGTGATAGATATTTTCCCGAATCCGGCTTCAGATTTAGTTGCCATTCAAATCAATTCATTAATTGACGAAACATTGAGCCTGGAGTTAGTGGATATGACAGGAAGAACAATTAAAACAGCGTACATTCCTGCGGGAAGCACCATTAGTTATTTGGATATAGACAACTTGCAAAACGGGGAGTATTTATTGAAAATTGGAAGTAAAAATGGCTCCCGGACAGAGAAAATCAGCATTTTATAATTAAGTAAGATCTTCGATAAAGAACCGCTTGAGCAGGAGAGTATCCTTGTTTAAGCGGTTTTTTGCTTAAGCATTGATCTTTCTATTCGAATGTTCTGCTTTCCCATGCGTTTGAAAATGCCACTTTATTCTTTTTGAATTTTTCGCTATTGGTGATGTTCCAAACCAAATCCTGACTTTCATGATCCATTGCTTCTGCTTCAACTTTTGAATACCAAACCAGTTTGTTGTAGCTTGGATCATGCACAAAAGTGAATTGTGAATAGGCAGGAATTTCCGATTCACCCCTATATTCATCAATATCGTAGTTCACGCGAATTTCCAGCGTATCATTCCTCGCCTTAAAAGCAACCGTGAAATAATCTTCCAACACCAAATTTTGATTCGTTACAAGAGAATGAAATCCTCCATTGGAATTTCCGTATGCCACACCTATAATGGTTTTTGTAGGAATATCAAAATCGTCGTTTTCATCACGAATTTCATCCATTAGAAAGACCGCGTCTGTAAAACTATCGCTGTTCAGATCTGAAAATGTAGCATGATTAAAGTGATATGCAGGAAGAGAATCAGCGAGAAACACTCTCAATTTAGAATCCCTTGTTTCTGTTTCCACCAAGGTATCGCCGTTAAACTTCAGTTCGTAATAATTATAAGTGAAACGGCA
>CBFGMW010000477.1:0-2836 GCA_965649925.1 uncultured Fluviicola sp. | reverse complement strand
CCGGGGAAAACCAAAAAGATTAAGGAGAAGAAAGAGCGAAAGAGTGGAAAATAAAAAGAGGCACTTCGACTCCGCTCAGTAACCTCTTTTTCTCTTTCCTCTTAAGAAAATTATTTCTCCAAAGCCAGTTCTAAAACCTGGCTCATTTTCTCTACAAAATGGAATTTCAATCCTTTCAAGTATTCCGGTGTGATATCATCTATATCCTGTTTATTGCGTGCACACAAAATAATTTCTTTAATTCCGGCACGTTTTGCAGCAAGAATTTTTTCTTTAATTCCGCCAACAGGAAGCACATCACCACGAAGGGTAATTTCTCCTGTCATTGCTAAATTCAGTTTCACTTTTCTACCTGTGAATGAACTTGCAAGAGATGTCAGCATCGTGATTCCGGCGCTTGGGCCATCTTTCGGTGTTGCACCTTCCGGAACGTGAATATGTACATTTGTTTCGTCAAACTTCTCCTGTTCCAGGTGCAGCCAATCGCTGTGGGCTTTCAAAAACTCCAAAGCAATCACTGCAGATTCTTTCATCACATCGCCCAGGTTTCCGGTCAGTGTTAACTTTCCTTTTCCTTTTGTCAATGACGATTCGATAAAGAGAATGTCTCCGCCGACACTTGTCCAGGCCAAACCGGTTACAACTCCGGTAACATCGTTGTTAATGTATTTTGTGCGTTCTCTGCCCGGACCAAGCATTGGAATCAAATCTTCCATCGTCACTTTCACAGTGAATTTCTCTCCCAGCGCGACTTGTTTGGCGCGTGAGCGAGCCAGTTTCGCCAATTGTTTGTCTAAACCTCGTACCCCAGATTCGTAAGTGTAATTCTCAATAATTCGCTCAATCACTTTGCGGTCAACGGTTATTTCCTTTTTGGTAATTCCGTGTGCTTTCAATTGTTTTGGCAGTAAATGCTGCTTAGCAATTTCAATTTTCTCTTCAATGGTATAACCGGTCACTTCAATAAGCTCCATACGATCGAGCAACGGGCCCGGTATCGTAGACAAGCTATTCGAAGTTGCGATAAACATCACTTTCGAAAGATCGAATTCGGTTTCAATGAAGTTATCATAGAACGCATTGTTTTGTTCCGGATCCAAAACTTCTAACATGGCAGAAGTCGGGTCGCCATGATTGCTGCGCCCTAACTTATCAATCTCATCCAGAACAAATACAGGATTTGCGGAACCGGATTTTTTCAGGTTCTGGATTACTCGCCCGGGCATTGCACCGATATATGTTTTTCTGTGACCACGAATCTCAGCTTCGTCATGTAAACCGCCCAGCGACATACGAACGTAATTTCTATCCAATGCTTTTGCAATTGAACGACCAAGTGAGGTTTTCCCAACTCCCGGAGGTCCGTAGAAACATAAGATCGGTGATTTCATATCTCCCTTCAGTTTCAGAACTGCCAAATATTCCAGGATGCGTTCTTTTACTTTATCTAATCCGAAATGATCTTTGTTCAGGATTTTCTCGGCGTGTTTCAAGTCGAGATTGTCTTTTGAAAATTCGTTCCATGGCAGATCAAGCAAGGTATCGAGGAAATTCAACTGCACGGTATATTCAGCTCCCTGCGGATTCATTCTGCGCAGCTTATCCAATTCTTTCCTGAACAATTTTGCCACACGTTCATCCCATTTTTTCTTGGTTGCTCGTAACTCCAGGTCACGCACATCCTGTTCTTGTGGGTTATCGCCCAACTCATCCTGAATAGTACGGATTTGCTGATGCAGGAAATACTCCCGTTGCTGACGATCCATATCATCGCGCACTTTCGATTGAATTTCGTTCCGCATTTCCAGCAGCTGCGATTCCAATGTCAAATGCTCCATTACCAGGCGTGCACGTTTCCCGAAATCCAATTCCTCCAGCAATTCCTGTTTCTTAGGAACATCGGCATTCATATTCGATGAAATAAAATTCACCAGGAAAACGGGCGAATCAATATTTCCGATTGCGAATGCGGCTTCGGAAGGTATGTTTGGCGAATCTTTGATGATCTGCAATGCCAAATCCTTAATGGAACGATTCATTAAATCCAGTTCCTTCGCAGCTTTTGCCGTTAGTTTTGTTTTAACATCAGACAAAAAGCGAACTTTGGCACGCATGAACGGCTCCGTTTGGTATGGCTCAGTAATCTCAAAACGACGTTTTCCCTGAAGAATAACTGTTGACGTTCCGTCAGGCATTTTCAGCAAACGAACAATTTGGGCAACTGTTCCAATGGAATGTAAATCATTGAATTCCGGATTTTCTTTTTCCTGATCTTTCTGAGAAACTACGCCGATTATTTTTTGTCCTTTGTTCGCCTCCTGCAATAAACGCAAAGATTTATCGCGGCCAACTGTAATCGGTATCAATACTCCTGGAAAGAGTACGTTGTTTCGTAACGGCAATATCGGAAGATCATCCGGGAAGATTTCTTTGTTCATTTGCTCCTCATCATCTTGCGACAACAAAGGCAAAAACTCTGCATCATCATCCATGTTTGCAGAAACTATTATCGGGTGTTGAAATAAATCAGTCATATATAATTCATTTAGGTCAAAATGGCAGAGGGATTTTGGTCAGACCTTTAAAACGCGCTTTGCATCCTTGACGGCAATAGATTGTCAAGTGTTTTGCCAGAGGTTTTGAACTGACGGATTGACATATTTAAGTGAAACTTCCACTCATCTTGGCGGAAAAAGGGCAGAACTTCTTAAATCCGGAAAGTCCGGGTCCTTACACCTAGTATCTTTTAAATTATTTGAATCGTCGTTGATTGAGTTTCGAGAACGCATCGATCTTCTGGACCATTTTTGCCCATATAATGCTTCCGTGGTAAACA
>CBFGMW010000476.1:0-2838 GCA_965649925.1 uncultured Fluviicola sp. | reverse complement strand
GATCCCCATTCGTTTTTTAGGCACTGTGAACGAATCTCGTAGACCATGATCAATTACAGAGTTAGGACAAAAACTGCGCGTGTGTCGAATCAAATGAATGAATTCGCACGAGTCGCACTCTAGCCCTCGCCCGATGGCGAGGGAAAGTAGGACTACCGCCTTCCGCCGGCAGATGCCCGTAAACAAATCTTTCTTAATCAGGAACTTTCCGTTGACTTTGTAATGCGCAAAAGCCATTTTACCAACCACGAAATCCCAGTTAGATGTATGAGGCCCCATAACAATTACCGCCTTTTTGACGTTTTCCGGAGCCGTTTTATCAATCTTCCAACCAAATAACCGCAAAATGAAAAAACACAATTTACCCATGGCTCAAAATTACGAATTAGGAATTGAGAATAGAACATAAAATAGTTGCTACCATCTGTTGGACCACGAAGGCGCAAAGAACACGATGAAGAATAACTTAGCATATTTGAAATTGAAATCTTCGTGAACTGTAGTGCCCTTGTGGTCGAATTGAGAAGATGATTTCTTTTACACGTACAATTCCCCAAATTAAATTCTATTTTTAGCTCATGAAAGCTGTGGCGCGTTGGTATAAAGTTGTTCTTATTCTGGTCCTTTTCCTGTCGGGAATGACTATTCTAAGCGTTCTGAAATTTTTTGGGACAGATCCTGAACCCGTTTCAGCACCCATTCCAAACGAAGCGAGTTTAATTATTCGAATCGACGCCAAGACGTTTTGGCAAAAAGGAGTTTACTCGGTAATCTTTGAAGCTGAAAACGATACGGTCATTGATAACGAACTTCGGAAACTGATAAACCGGAAATACCTGAAGAAAACCGATGATGTTCTTCCGGTTGACATATCTAAAGACATTGTTGCGTTTAAGATCGATGAATCAGGCGAGTCATTTATGGTATTTGCAGTTCAGCTCACAAATATTCTGCAGTTCAAGAAGATCATCAAAGAGAAATTGGGCAAAAACTCCACAGCTTTCGTTATCGGTCAGACCGGATATATCATTACCGGAAAAGATTCCGCAACGAAAAGTCAGCTTGCACTAGTCCGGAAGAAAATAAAATCTGCCAAACCTGTTGCTTTTAATGATTTAGGGAAACGAACCGACTTCATTACGTTTACGTCAGGAGCCAAATCAGTAAAGAACAACTACTCTATCGGTATTCAGCAAACAAAAGCGGCATTTACGGCTAAAGGAACCATCACCGGTAAGATTGATTACCAGTTAATGAATTACACCGTAAAACAAACCGGAGTGGGAATTACGCTTGCATCAATCACAGGCAAACACAACCGGGAATTGAAACGTTATATGCCTTTCATCGGAAAGAACGAACTTACCGGATTGAGCATAGACTACCAGGGAGTTACTATTGGAGATGAGATCAAAGATTTTCCATCGGTACAGGGAATTTTACCGCTTCCAACAATGAACGGGGTTTTCCGTTTTAAGCATGAACTGGATATGGACAGTATTATGTCTTTCTTCCCAAAAACTGCTGTTGTGAGTCCGGGAGTTGTAATCTTAAACGAAAAGAAATACCACATTCAATTAATCGATAAACACACGTTGTTCTTAGGAATGGATTCGAAAAGTGTGGTAAAGAATACAGAAAAAACCGTTTTGGAATTAAATGGTGATTTGGAATCGCTCAGCAAATTCGACGGATCATTCTTTATCGTAGCCATTCTTTCAAATATCGGGCAGGTGAAAAGTTTTACCGCTTTTGCGAAAACCACCAAAAATGTCGATTTCAAAATCAAAGAATCCGGTTTGAACAAATACTCCGTTTCAGGTATCATTCCTTTTGAAAACGGGAAAAACTCAATCAATGAGGTTTTGAAGATGATTTTGTCGATGGGAGTGATAAAGTAGAATGAAAAGCTAAAAAGAGGAAGAGAGGAAGAGAGTAAAAAAATCACTTTTTAACTAAAACAATCTGATTAAACAGAACATTTAATGAAAACCATCAGCATATTTATACTCATCCTATTTTTAAGCGGATCGGCCATTTCACAGAAAGCTCTTGATTTAGCTGTTGAAACACCGGAGAATCGAACAGAACGTAATGTTATCCTGAATACTGTTGAAGAATTAATGTCGCTGGAAGAAGATATCATCTTTGACGTAACACACTTGAAAATATCAAAGGATTATGCCTGGTTCCAGGGCAATGTACTCCTTAAAGACGGAACACCGCTTGAACTGCGTAGTGATTTCCTTGATTGCTGTCACGTAGAAGGCTTATTTGAAAAGAAAAATGGTATTTGGGAAGAAGTCAGTTTTGCCGCTTTCTCAACTGATTGTTGGTACTGTGGTATCTCAAAAGAATATCCGAAAGTTCCGAAGAAAATATTTCCAAAAGGAATTTAGTAAGAAATAGAAAAGTCAACATTTTTCCCCTCTTCCTCTTTTTAGCTTTTCCTCTATTCCTCTATTAATCCCCTGAAATACCCCGGAGCTTTCAGTAACCTTGAACCATACCAGGAAAACATTTCTCCGTCAACTAATTGAATTTTTGCATTTGGGAATTGAGTTTGGAACTCCCGAATGTGTTTTTCCTTGAACGGATAGGGTTCCGACGACAATAAGACGAGGTCAGGAGATTCTTTTTGTTCAGCGAGGCTCACGATGGGATAACGTTCTGCCGGGCTTAGATTTTTCATTTTCAACCGTTTCAGTATGTCGTCGATGAAGGTATTACTTCCGGCAACCATAACCGGGTTGTTCCAAATAAGATATAATACCGATTTCGGATCTGTTTTCGCAACAATTCTTTCAAGTTCATCAAACTTGTTTTGAATGCTTTGAA
>CBFGMW010000475.1:0-2846 GCA_965649925.1 uncultured Fluviicola sp. | reverse complement strand
GTGTTGAAAAACTGCCATTTACAGGCATTTTTCCGTTCATAAAAAGCCTTGCAATTGATCTTGGCGGCGGCGATGGTACTCTCGGAATGGCTGATGCTCCTTCTGTTTTCAAAATGAAAAAATTCAATTTCGCTCCGGTAGTTTGTTACGAAAGTATTTACGGAGAATTTGTAGCACAACAGTCTGTTCAAAATTCAAAATTCATTGCGGTAATTACAAACGACGGCTGGTGGCAGGACACTCCTGGCTACAAACAGCATTTTCTATTTTCAGGGTTGCGCTCCATTGAAAACAACCAATGGCTGGTCAGATCCGCGAACACCGGAACTTCGGGTATTTTTAACAACAAAGGAGAAGTTATTCATTCAACCAACTGGGACGAAGAAATTGCATTCAACTCAACAATCCAGCTGCTTGATGGTAAAACCATCTATCAGACAATTGGTGATTTAATAGCGAAAATTGCCGCCGGAGTAGTAGTAATATTCCTTATTGGCGCGGTCTACATTCGATTTACACGCAAAAAAAGAGCCTAATAATTTAAGATTCCGAAACGCTCTTTATTTCCTGACGAAAAGAAGATCAGTTCTTTATACCTGGGATTGTCTGCACACAATTTAATCGACACATTTCCCCCGGTTTCGTTATAATCATTGTAAACCCGGCGATGCTGATCTCCGTTCGAAAGATCGATCTCAGAAATTGCCAAAGCATACAGTTTTTTACGAATCGGGAAATTGATCGAATAATTGAATCGTTTAAACTCTCCGAACTCATCGTAGTTTTTACGGTGATCGTTGAAGAAAACCAAACATTTTCCACCGGAAACAACCGATTCGATAGAACTGTAATAACCATAGTCGTTCGCAGAATGCTGTTCTTTCGGAATAGAAACTATCCATTTAAAGTCGCCGGTTGGTGAAATACAATACAAAACTGCATCATCATAATAATAGTGATTTACTGTTGTGATCATTCCCCTGGAATCGTTGGTAGTCTGCATGTATACGTAATACTGCTCGGCAACTACAACCATTGATCCGTCCGGTAACTGGTGAATATCCCGAAAAGCGTAATTGACAATATTCAAAGCATTGGTATTCAAATTAGATCGGGTTCGGTCAAAACGAATGGTTTTAGCCCTGAGATCCTGCATGAAATACTCCGGAAATGGCTGAATATTGACGGCTTCAATTTTATGCTGGTTCAGATTGATCCGTTGATAAAAAATTCCCTGGGCACCTGGCGAAAAAGCTTCGCCGTAAGTCCCGGTTACCACCAGGGTAGAATCTAGGGAGGAAAGCTGAAAATCAAAAACTCGCCGCTCATCCAGGTATAAATCGTATTGCAATAAAGTGTCTTTTTGAACATGCAGAATCACTGCTTTATCGATGGTAGTGTAATCGCGCCAAATACTCGGATTGGAATTATTGTAAAGTGTTACACCCAGTATAAATTCTCCGTTGTTGGTTACGTGCCGGATATCAACTGACGATAATCGGGAAGAAAACGGAACCTCATATTCCCCTTCCATAACCGTTTGAAATGTTGTGTCAAGTACCCGGTATCCGTATCGGTCGAATTGATCTTTTTTCGCAGGAATCACATATTCAACGCAAAGGAAATTTCCGTTTTCCGACTTTTGGACCATGAAGAAACCTTTATTCGAAGCTAAGCGCGGCTGCGCATACTCGGTCAGTAACACCGCTTCACCGTAAGGGTCAACTTCCGTATCGTATTTCACCATGTATAGTAGATTCGTCCCATCACGTTTGTCGGAGAAAAAACCTAAAAGCCTTCCGTTAAAAGTCATCATTGATTCGAGTGTAGCCGTGTTTTCATCTACTCTGTTCTCAATTTTTTTGCTGGTAATTTCTTCCCCGAAAAGATAACGCGAAACGCGGTTTGATTGAAGAATGCCGTTTCCTACAACTCGAAACGTATAGAAATTAAAGCCTTTGTCGGGGAAAATATCAATTAACGTAGATTTACGACGATTGTCAACCCCCCAATCGATGGAATTTACCTGCGCATACGAAATGCCCGCGTACACAAGAAACAACAGCACAATTTTCCACTTCCCGAAAGCATTCATACCCCCAAGATAATGAAAAGTGTTAAACCAAAGCTATACCTGTGTAATTATGCGGTGTAATTGATTTTAAACGGCCTTTCAAAGCTTCATCAACGTTTAATGTCTCAATAAAAGCGTGAACCGACTCCTGTGTCACCTTCTCGTTCTTACGGGTCAAACCTTTTAACGCTTCATAAGGTTTTGGGAATCCGATACTTCTCAAAATTGTTTGAATTGCCTCAGCAACAACAGCCCAGTTTTCAGTCAGGTCATTGTCCAGAGCAGTTTCATTCAACAACAATTTACCTAAACCAACGCGTGTTGCTTTCCAGGCGATAACGGTATGCGCAAACGGCATTCCAACGGCTCTGAGAACTGTTGAATCCGTTAAATCGCGCTGCAATCTGGAAACGGGAAGTTTCGCAGACAAATGTTCATATAATGCGTTTGCAATTCCAATATTTCCTTCCGAGTTTTCGAAGTCGATAGGGTTTACTTTATGCGGCATTGCAGAAGAGCCAATTTCGCCTTCTTTCAGTTTCTGCTTGAAGTAATCCATGGAAATATATGTCCAGAAATCACGGTCCAAATCTAAAATGATGGTATTGATTCGTTTCAAAACATCGAACAAAGCAGCAAGCTGATCGTAATGCTCGATTTGTGTAGTAATTTGGCTTCTTGTCAATCCCAAACGCTCATTCACAAATTTATTTGAGAAAGAAACCCAGTCAGTTTCCGGAAATGCAACGTGATGTGCATTGAAATTACCTGT
>CBFGMW010000474.1:0-2851 GCA_965649925.1 uncultured Fluviicola sp. | reverse complement strand
CACTTAATCTTTGTATCTGATTGGTTCCAATCAGCAAGTAATAAAATTTATGAACATCCAATGAAAGCAATTTGAATTCGTAACGGGATGCGTATCTTTGTGTTCATGAATTATTTGGACGGATTAAACGAGAGTCAACGTGTTGCAGTAGAGAATATTGAAGGGCCCACAATGGTAATTGCAGGGGCCGGTTCCGGAAAAACCAGGGTTCTTACTATGCGGATCGCTTACATGATCGACCAGGGAATAGATCCGTTCAATATCATGGCTTTGACTTTTACCAACAAAGCAGCAAAAGAAATGACCGAGCGAATCGGGACCATTGTTGGCTCGGGAGAAGCCCGGAACATTACCATGGGAACATTTCACTCCGTTTTCGCGAAAATTCTACGGATTAATGCAAGCCGTATCGGTTTCCCTCAAAACTTCACTATTTACGATACACAAGACACGAAAAGCTTGCTGAAAGACATTGTAAAAGAATTGAATCTTGACGATAAACTGTACAAGCCAAGTATGCTTTACGGGCGCATTTCTTCCGCAAAAAACAACCTGATCTCGCCCGAAGATTATTTGGCTAACACTGAAATAATGGCCGAAGACATTTCAAGCGGCAGGCCGGAACTTGGACGCATCTATAAAACATACGCGCTTCGCTGTTTCAAAGCCGGTGCTATGGATTTTGACGATTTGCTTTTCCAGACAAATGTACTTTTACGCGATTTTGAAGATGTACTGCATTATTATCAGCACAAATTCAAATACATTCTTGTAGATGAGTACCAGGATACAAACTACTCGCAATACCTCATCATTAAGAAATTAGCTGCTGTTTTTGAGAACATTTGTGTTGTTGGCGACGATGCGCAAAGTATTTACTCTTTCCGTGGCGCGAATATTCAGAACATTTTGAACTTCCGTTCCGATTACCCGGATTACAAGCTTTTCAAACTGGAGCAAAACTACCGCAGTACGCAGGTAATTGTAGAAGCGGCAAATAGCGTGATTGCACGAAATCAGGATCAGATTCAAAAAAATGTCTGGACAGCCAACGATGAAGGATCCCGAATTAAAGTCGTACGTACTTTAACCGATAACGAAGAAGGGAAAAACATTGCAAATTCCATCTTCGATCTGAAACATTCCGAAAGTGGGGATTGGGACAATTATGCCATTCTTTACCGCACCAATCGTCAATCGCGTTCATTTGAGGAAGCCCTTCGAAAACTCAATATTCCGTACAAGATTTACGGTGGATTGTCATTCTTCCAGCGTAAGGAAATCAAAGACATTATGGCTTATTTCCGTCTTACCGCAAACCAGAATGATGAAGAAGCGTTAAAGCGGGTTATCAACTACCCGAAACGCGGAATTGGAAAAACTTCCTGGGAAAATGTCATTATCGCTGCTTCGGAAAATGATGTTTCTATTTGGGAAGTAGTATCGAATTTTGGCACTTATCCGGTTGCCATTCCAACTGCGGCAAAAGCAAAAATCAACGAGTTTGTGACAATGATTCAAAGTTTTACCGCTCAGCTCGATAAAATGCCTGCTTATGATCTGGCGCAGCATATTGCTAAATCTTCGGGGATTCTGAAGGAACTTTACAACGAAAAAGACAAAGGTCCGGAAGAAGTTGAACGCTACCAGAATATAGAAGAATTACTTGCCGGTATCAAAGAATTTACCGTTCAGAAAAACGAAGAAAACGAACAAGCCACCCTGGCCGATTATATGATCGATGTGGCTTTGCTTACTGACGCAGATACGGATAAAGACGAAGATCTGCGCCGTGTAACACTAATGACCATTCACTCCAGTAAAGGATTGGAATTCCCGCATGTATTTTTAGTTGGCCTGGAAGAAAACCTCTTCCCTTCCCAGCTTTCTATTTCTTCGCGAACCGAATTGGAAGAAGAACGTCGTTTGTTCTATGTTGCTATTACACGAGCTGAGAAAACCTGCACCATCAGTTATGCGGCATCGCGTTTCCTATTTGGCTCCTTAAATTCCTGTGAGCCAAGCAGATTTATTGCCGAGATCGATCAAAAATACCTGCAGTTTGAATCGGCTTACAGCAACTCAGGCGGCGCAAAAGCGTTAGGCGGGGGCTTCGGTTCAACCAGAACAGGAGGATTAAGCAACCGGACAAGCGGATTTTCTACCCAGCCACGCGGAAATTTCAAAAGCGTGAAAGAAATGGGTTCTTCTGTGAGTTCCACAACAAACAACGACGTAGAAAATCAACAATTAAAAGTTGGATTCGTTGTACAGCACGGAACCTTCGGGAAAGGAAAGATTACAGCTTTAGACGGAGCCGGAAGTGAAAGAAAGGCAACCGTTTTCTTTCCGCAGGTAGGTTCAAAAACTTTACTGCTTCGTTTCGCAAAATTGACTATCATTGAGGATTAAACTCATTTTATGAAAACAACTATTCAACTTTTAACGTTCGGAATCATCGGGATTTTCGGATTACAGGCATGTAATTTCTCTAAATCGTCGAGTATCTCGATAAAAGACGGAATGGTTGCAAAAGGAAAAGATCTAAGCTGCGAAGATTTTTATGTGACAGTTGGTGGAGAAAAGGTTTCCCGTACCGAGTTCATTTATGGAGAGAAATTCGATGTGCAATTCGAAAGCATGGAAGGATTTGTGCAGGGCGCAGATAAAATAATTTATCCGGGAATGGAAATTACCCAACGCCGCGCTAGCCGAACAAAAAGCGGAACGCCGCTCAATATGGAGGGAACTACTAAAATGAACGACTACCAAACCGCTCTAATGTCAACTATGGACGCGCTTTTAATGACTCATAATCTTGAGCACGGACGCATAGACGAATGTGATTGCG
>CBFGMW010000473.1:0-2857 GCA_965649925.1 uncultured Fluviicola sp. | reverse complement strand
AACGGATTAGCGCAAACAACTTCCGGTGATCTGATCAACCAGATTGTCAATTCTACCACAACTGATACTAAAGGAATCAACGCCAGCAATTCCGTTCTATGGCGACATAAATTCACTAAACCAAAGCGAACAATTTCGGTCAATTTATCAGGAACGTATAACAATCGATTCGGCATTAACGGCCAGCAGTCCGTCTCAAATTACTACGATGAAGTAAACGGTGATTCTATCAGCAATATCAACCAGTATGCCGACAATATAACCGACGGTTATTCTATTTCAAGCCGCGTTTCATATACAGAACCTCTTGGAGAATTGTGGTCGGGTGAGTTTTTCTACAGCCCTGCATACTCAGCAAATGATGCGGATAAACGGACGTATAACTATGATTTGTCCACAGGAACCTATTCTTCCATTGATACGTCGCTTTCCAATGTATTCAACAACAAGACAATTGTAAATGAAACCGGAGCAAATTTCCGTTATACCAAAGAGAGAGCTGAACTTCAGCTTGGGGCAAGTTATCAGAACTCCACATTACTAAACGATCAGCAGTTTCCTTTAGAGCGCGATGTTGAGCTTGCCTTCAACAGCATTATGCCAAATTTGCGTTACAAATTCAACTTCACGAAAAATAAATCGTTCATGTTGAACTATCGCACATTCACCCGTAATCCGACTATTGATCAATTGCAAAACGTAGTAGATAATTCCAATCCACTTTCGCTTTCTTCCGGTAACCCTGAATTGAAACAACAATACAATCACCGTGTTTTCGGTCGATTCAACATTACCAACCCTGAAAAAGCAAGTAACTTCTTTGTTTTTCTTTTAGGGGAAATGTATTCGAATTACATTACCAACTCTTCACTGATTGCCGCGAACGACACCGTTATTAACAATGGAATTACACTTTTGAGAGGTTCGCAGTACCGCCAACCGGTAAACTTAAATGGCAGCTGGAATGCACGTTCGGCTATTTCCTACGGAATTCCGATTACCAAACTTAAAGTGAACGTGAATTTCAATGTAGGTGGAGGATATTCGGAAACTCCCGGGTTGATTAACAATGTGGTTAACAAATCGCAGGTTACAAATGCCAACGCCGGATTTACCATAGCGAGTAATATCAGTGAGAAAGTAGATTTCACGATTAATTACTCGTACAACTATAACAATGTTGTGAATACTCAGCAAACCAGTGGAAACAGCAACTATTTTGTTCAGAATATCGGTGCGCGTTTCAACTGGATCGTAAAAGAACGACTGGTGTTTAACAGTACGTATTCATTAAACGCATATTCGGGTTTGAGTTCAGGTTACAACCAACTAATCAGCTTGTGGAATGGCGGTGTTGGATACAAACTTCTAAAGAACAAGCAACTGGAAGCCCGGGTTTCGGTTTTCGACATTAACAACAACAATAACAGCATTACACGAAACGTAACCGAAACATACGTAGAAGATGTTCAGTCGAACGTTTTGAATCGTTATTTCATGTTTACGCTTACCTACAACCTGCGTAATTTCGGAACGAAGGCTCCTGAGACAAAAGAACCACAGGAAGAACGCGGACCAGGTGGCAGACCACCTTACTAAATGCTTACCAGCATTTAGTAAGGAAATACAAATTTGAATTATTACCAAAAATTGGTAACTTTGAGAAAATCGCTGAATTATGTCAAAAAACACATCCGTTGCTCTTGGAAATCATTTTGAAAGTTTTGTTCAAAACAGTGTTTACAATGGGCGTTACAAAAATGTAAGTGAAGTAATCCGTGCGGGATTGAGACTTTTGGAAGACGAAGAGAATAAAGTTATAGCGTTAAAACGCGCTATAGATGAAGGGATAGAAAGCGGCATTGTAACAGACTTCGATCCTATAAAACACTTAGAAGAATTAAAGGCAAAAAGAGGTCTAAATGGGAAAATATAAATTAACCCATAAGGCCAAAAATGATCTATCACAAATTTGGGAATACACCTTAGACAATTGGTCCGAATCACAAGCCGATTACTACTATGACCTTCTTATCAGAAATTGCCAGTCAATTGCATTATCACCTGAATCAGGAAAAAATTATTACGGAGTTAAACCCGACCTCTTCGGACTACCAGTCGGCCGCCACATCATATTCTATCGAGAATCATTCAACGGAGAAGTCGAGATAATAAGAATACTTCATGAAGAAATGGACATTAGCAATCGGATTGAAGAAAAATGATCTTATTTTTCAATTGACAGTTGATTACTTATATGGACGAAGCATCATTTTCAATTCTCTAAACCATCTTCTCAGGAATTACCAACGCATCGAATTCTTCTGCGGTTAAATAACCCAGTTTTACAGCCATTTCTTTTAGGGTTGTTCCTTCCTTGTGCGCTTTTTGAGCAATTTCTGCAGCTTTGTAATAGCCAATTTTCGGGTTCAGAGCAGTAACCAGCATTAAACTATTGTCTAAATGCTTCTTAATGTTTTCTTTCAAAGGTTCAATTCCGATTGCACATTTATCGTTAAACGAAACACAGCCATCGCCTATCAATCGGGCAGAATGCAGGAAATTATAGATCATCACCGGCTTGAAAACATTCAATTCAAAATGTCCGCTCGCACCACCAATATTGATTGCAACATCATTCCCCATTACCTGAGCAGCAATCATTGTCAGCGCTTCACATTGAGTTGGATTTACTTTTCCGGGCATAATGGAAGATCCGGGTTCATTATCGGGAATATAGATCTCACCTATTCCACTTCTAGGTCCGGAAGAAAGCATTCGAATATCATTTGCAATTTTCATTAGGCTAACAGCAACTGTTTTCAATGCTCCATGCGCTTCTACAATCGCATCGTGA
>CBFGMW010000472.1:0-2866 GCA_965649925.1 uncultured Fluviicola sp. | reverse complement strand
TCTTTTTTCCAATCTACTTTTGTTCCGTAATTGAGTAATCCGTCCCAGGAGGCATTTACTTTATTGAGAGCAAGATTTGCCAGGTCCCAGCATTCACCTCTGTCAACTTTCTTTCCTATGTACGGTTTTACGACATTCAAGATCTCCAGGTTCAAAGTATTCGTAGAATCACATGAAGCCGGAATCTGCGCGTCGACACGGAAGCAAAGAAGTAAGATGAATGTGGAACAAAGCGCTTTCACTAACAATTGATTTTTAGCTATAACTTGTTTTACAACCATAAGTTACAAACTTATTTGATATTGTAAAACATACATATTTTTCCTTGAGCTTTCAATATTTTCTCCAACTGAATTTGTAATAAATATCGGACGGTTCTGTATTCCGAAAGTCAACTTTCCAAATCCGTTTCCATGAATCAACCAATTCACCCCGCCTTCAATTACTACAGAAGGATCTTTCAAAGCTTCAAACTGGCTGTATTGTGTTCCGGCATAGATTTGCAGCGTTCCCTTGTCAGATAAGAGATTGTCCTTAAATTTGTAAGCAAACTGTCCGAAAACAACATTCCCGGTACCAATCATTGGATATGAAACACCACCTCCGTTCAAGGTGCCCTGCCCTGCCATTACACCGTTAACAGGATTCATTGCACCATTCATTCTTAAGTAATTTTTCCCGTAGTTAAAACTATTGTACGCCAGATAACCTGTAACCGCCGCTCCTTTTTCTCCAACAGGTAATTCTGTAAAAGCATCCAGTCCTAGAAGCAGCATATTTTCACGAACGGTATCATTCTGTTCGTTTGTCCGCCACATAGCATTATTTTGCTGAATCCAGCCCGTACCTATATTCAATACCTTTTTCTTTCCATAATACGTTCCGTTCAAATAAGGAACAGTATAACTTTCCTTCTCCTTAAACTGCCAGACAAGGTAACCGGATGTTTGCATTTTCGGTGGTTCCAGACTAAAATTAGATGCAGACGAGATACCAGAAACGGCAACAGTACTATTCTTTACCGTAAAAGGATTGGAAAGTGCAACTCTGTATTGCAATCGCACAATTTCACCCTTTGCGTAGAGCGATAATTTCCGGGCAAACTGGTCATTCACTCCATTGGTTACCTGCTGATACAGGGGTGCATCTGCTCCGAGAATGTTTGCAACAGAAGGTGCCGAAAAGCGAGACATCCCACTCCATGCTGTCAATCCTCCACCAATCTGTAATTGTGGTAAGACTTTATATTCCGTAACTGCATCATGAAAAAAAGATCCGGTATGTCGTGGCTGCAAACTAGTGAGATTATTCTGTCCGAATTGCGTATAAAAAAAGATCCGATCCGTCAACTGCCCGAAAAATTGTATTCTCAGGCGGCGAATTCCAATATCACCTCGCGAGGAACCGGCATCAAATCCATCAATGGCAGATCCCGGGTTTAAATCTGAATAACGTGCCCAGGTTTGAGCAAGAAAACTTCCTTTCAGGTAATGTGTGCCTGATTGATTCAAATTCTTTTTCAGTTCCGGAAGAGAGAATTCAGAAGTGTCTTTCCAGTTTGCTTGTGCCAAAGAGTTCAATGAGAGCAATAGAACGTTTAAAAACAGTATTCTTTTCATAGGCGTTAAAATTACAGTTTTAAACTTTCAGCTATGTCATAATGCACCCTGGTAAAATCCCGAAAACGAAAAAAGGACCAGCCTCCGCTGGTCCTTTTCTTAATAATCGGATCAATTATTAACGTTGAATAGACATAGAACCCTGGAATTCTTCTTTGCTATCATCGTATTTATTTTTAACTCGGGCAACCCAGTTGTAAGCTCCCTGAGGTGCAACCTGACCGTGGTAAGTTCCATCCCATCTAGCGTTAACATCGTGTGTTTCCCAGATAATTTCTCCCCAACGGTTGAAAATAATCAGTTCGAAGTCAAACTCATCAATTCCGTCTACAAAGAATCCCCATGTTTGGTTGAATTCATCTCCATCAGGAGTAAATGTATTCGGAGCGTAGAAAATGATATCACTCACTACTTGTAATGTGAATTCAACAGTATCGACACATCCCACTTCGGATACAACAACCAACTGTACCGGGTAATTTCCTACTACACCTTCAGGGAAGGTAAATGTTGGATTTTCCTGAGTACTTGAAGATGGTGTTGCTCCAGGAGCTGACCACGTCCATGAAACCACTCCTGGCGTACTTTGATCCTGACCAACAACCGTTGTTTCATAGAACGTAGTTGGATTAGCAGAGAAAGCAAAGCTCGCCACCGGGTTATCAACTACCTGAACAATTCCAGGGAAGTTACCAACTGTAATACAACCGTCAACGGAAGTAACTGTTACTGTCATATCGTAAATTCCGCTATTCGGGTATTGGTGATCAAAGCCTGTAGGTCCGGTATACAATTCAGATGTTCCGTCACCAAACTCAACATTCATTGTTGCAATTGAAGACTGGTTTGTAGAGTTATTGATGAAAGTAAAATCACCAGGTACACATTGCGTAGTTACATTCGGAGCGAATAACGGTTCCACAGCAACCGGGAATGTAATTGTCATACATTCGTTATCTGTAGGTGATCCACATTGTTCCGACAAAGTAACACAATATTGTGTGATATCAGTAGACGGATCAACAGTGATTGACTGCCCTGTTCCGATAGCAGTACCGTTTTCAGTCCATGAATATGTATATGCTGTACTACCTCCTGATCCTGTTGCTGTAAGCATAGTAGAGCTCTCAGGACATAAGAACATGTCAGGAGTAACACTTGTAATTGCTAAAGGAGCAGGCTCATTCATTGTAACTGTAGTTGTAATTACACAACCATTTTGATCGGTAATAGTTACCAGGTGAGGA
>CBFGMW010000471.1:0-2869 GCA_965649925.1 uncultured Fluviicola sp. | reverse complement strand
AATAGACTTAAAAACAAGTAAATTATTTAACGATCTGCTTGTTTTTCACCTCGTCAACAAAGGTTTTTGCCGGTTTAAACGCCGGAATGTTGTGCGCCGGAATAATGATTGTGGTGTTTTTAGAAATGTTACGACCTGTTTTCTCTGCACGTTCCTTTACAATAAAGCTCCCAAAACCTCTTAAATAAACGTTTTGCCCTTTAGTCAATGAAGTCTTGATCGACGTCATAAACGCCTCAACAGCTTTTTGCGCTTCGTTTCTTTCCAATCCTGTCCCTTCTGCAATCTCAGCAACGATATCTGCCTTTGTCATCTTACTTTTATTTATTTATTTTCAACAATGTGATTTTCAGTTACAAAAGTAATGACCCAAACGCATTAAATTTGTAGGATTAGGATTTTTTTTCAAACTTTTCCCCAAATGACTGATTTCGTTCTACTAATCAATAAATGGTACAGACTAAACGCCAGAATCTTGCCATGGAGAGAAACGCAAAATCCATATTTTATATGGTTATCGGAGGTAATTTTGCAACAAACGAGAGTTGACCAGGGTCTAAATTACTATTTGAGCTTCATAAAAAACTATCCTGAATTGACCGATTTGGCAAATGCCGATGAAGAATCTGTTCTCAAACTTTGGCAAGGATTGGGTTATTATTCACGGGCCCGAAACCTGCATAAAACCGCAAAACAGGTTCGCGATGAATTTAACGGCGAATTTCCTCAATCGTACAACGAAATTATTCAGCTAAAAGGAATTGGTCCTTATACCGCAGCAGCAATTTCCTCTTTTGCATTCAATTTACCACATGCGGTGGTTGACGGCAATGTTTATAGAGTTTTGAGCAGAGTTTACGGAATTGATGAAGCTATTGATTCCGGACCGGGAAAGAAAATGTTCCAGGAACTTGCAGATTCACTCATTCCTCATGCTGAGCCCGCACTTTTCAATCAGGCAATTATGGAGTTCGGCGCAATGCAATGTACTCCCAACAACCCAAACTGCGATGAGTGTGTTCTTTCGAAGATTTGCGTTAGCGCTCATAAACCCGATTTGATAAAGAAACGTCCGTTTAAGAAAGGTAAAACCAAAGTGAGAAAACGCTATTTCCACTATTTACATTACGAAAACAAAGGAACAATAGCTTTGAAACAACGCACCGACAAAGATATCTGGGAAAAGCTGTACGAATTTCCGTTGATCGAAAGTTCAAATCAAGAAATTCCCGAAATACTCCACGATTCAGCCGAACTGCGCTACAAAACGAAACATATTCTCAGTCACCAGCATATTTACGCCTTCTTTTATCAATCCGATTCAACTTCTATTGATAGCAGCGATTTTGAATTTGTAGACAAAAACCAATTGCAGGACTACCCTATTCACCGTTTGATGGACAAATATTTGGAGCAACTTTGAAGGTATTTAATCACGATTTATCTAGCTCCGCGCTAACGCTTGACTTTATCAAAAGCTATCGCTTTTTCATATATTTGTAAATAGAGTAAAAATTCAAGATAGATGGCTGGTAGTGTAAACAAAGTGATTTTAATAGGAAACCTCGGGAAAGATCCTGAGATCAAACGATTGGAAAACGGAACTGTTATTGCCAATTTTCCTCTGGCAACTTCTGAAAGCTATACCGATAAAGCATCAGGAACAAGAAGAGACATCACCGATTGGCACAATATTGTCCTCTGGAGAAACCTGGCTGAAATTGCAGAAAAATATGCCCGCAAAGGAGCGAAAGTATACATTGAAGGAAAATTGAAAACAAGATCCTGGACAGATGCAAACGGTCAGCAGCGCTATATTACAGAAGTGGTTGGAGACGAACTGACTTTACTTACTCCTCGTTCCGACTCCACAAATCAGACCTCTAATTCGGGGGCTCCGTATCCCGAAGAACCTCAAACACCTCAGCAGCCAATGGATATTGGTGAAGATGAAAACGACGATTTACCTTTTTAGTATTTTGACCCGATAAAATGGACGATCCATTACCCATAATTATCCAAACCGGTGTAACAAGCTCTGAAACAGTTATTTTCATTGTTTCAGCTGTTTTATTACTAGTACTTTCCGCAGTCTTCTCTTCTTCTGAGCTGGCATTTTTCTCTTTGAGTCCAACCGAAAAGGATGAACTGGAAGCAGAAAATTCAAGAAGTGCGCGTTTGGTGCAAAAATTAATTCTTCGCCCGAAAGATTTACTTGCCACCATTCTTATCGGAAACAATTTTGTGAACGTCTGCATGGCTATTATGTCGACGGAATTCCTTGAAAAAGTTCTTCCCGAAGCGGGCGAATTCGGATGGCTGCGATTTACAATTGAGGTCATCGGCATTACACTGGCCATTTTGCTATTCGGTGAAGTTGCTCCTAAAATGTATGCAACACGCCATGCCAAAACCATTTCTTTACTGATGGCCCAGCCGCTGTATGCAATCAATTCACTTCCACCTTTCTCGTGGCTAAGATGGCTTCTGGTTAACGGGACCAGCCTGGTTAACAAACGATTGAAAAAGCGCGGGGTCAGTATTTCATCCGATGACCTGGAACAAGCCATTGCATTAACAATTGAAGACGAGGCAACCAAAGATGAGCAGCGAATCCTGGAAGGAATAGTCAAATTCGGAAATACGGACGTAAAACAAATTATGTGTTCTCGCCTGGATTGTGTAACCCTGTCCAATGAATTCACTTTCAAAGAAGTCCGCGCTATTATTTTAGAAGCCGGGTATTCGCGTATGCCGGTTCATGAAAACAGTTTCGATAATGTCATTGGTATTCTATACATAAAAGATCTTCTTCCGTTTTTGGACCAGGAGAATTTTGAATGGCAAACACTGATCCGCAAACCGTTTT
>CBFGMW010000470.1:0-2874 GCA_965649925.1 uncultured Fluviicola sp. | reverse complement strand
TGCATAGTTACCCAACGTGAAGATTTTACTCCCATGGCGCAGATTTTCCTGGCGTTTGGTCCTTCCGGATCTAACCAAACGCCCGTCATTCCTGAAAAACGTTCTCCGGTAATTCCATATTCCGCCAAAGTTCGAATAACCGATTCTTCCAGATAGCGCATGTACCTGTGGATGTCGGTGAAAAAACAATCCAGGTCAAAAATAGGATAGGCAACCAGTTGTCCCGGGCCGTGATAGGTAATATCTCCACCACGATTGATCTTATAGAACTTGGCATCCTGATCTTCTAATTGTTGTTCGTTTACCAAAAGATGGTCAACACTTCCGCTTTTTCCTAAAGTGTATACGTGCGGATGTTCGCAGAATAAAAGAAAATGTTCAGTTGGCGGAGTTCCCGGATTATCACGGGCTTCAATTTTACGGGCTATTGTACCGGCAAATAGTTTTTCCTGAAAATCCCATGCCTCCTGGTAATCGATCAGACCCAGGTCTTTAAACTGAACTTCTTGCTGCGTTTCAACCATGATGCAAAATTACAAATTTTGCAGAGGAAAAGACGAAAGATCAAAACGAGGAAAGATTTGGATTACTTTCAGTTTTCCTCTTCTAACTTTTCGCGAAAGGTTACCTTTATATTTAAAACGAAAAGTCATGGGAAAACCGAATGCTTTAATTCACGAGTCGAGCCTTTATTTACAACAACACGCTCGCAATCCTGTATCATGGCTTCCCTGGTCTGCTGAAGCATTTGAGAAAGCGAAAAAAGAGAATAAACTCGTTTTGGTTTCTATAGGTTATTCGGCTTGTCACTGGTGTCATGTGATGGAACATGAATGTTTTGAGGATGAAGAAGTGGCAGGGTTGATGAATGATCATTTTGTGTGCATCAAAGTTGACAGAGAAGAACGGCCTGATGTTGACGGAGTTTATATGACTGCCGTTCAGCTCATGACTCAACGGGGAGGATGGCCTCTGAATTGTTTTACACTGCCGGATGGAAAACCGGTTTACGGCGGAACTTATTTCCCGAAGGAACAGTGGATGCATATTTTGAAATCGCTGCAGCATACCTATGCTACCAATGAAGAAAAAGTGATTGAATATGGAATGGAACTCACAGCCGGAATTGCCAAAAGTGAAAATATCTTTCAAGCTGCTGCAGTTGGAGATTTACCGGCAGAAAAACTAGATGAATTGGTTCGACGCTGGATTCCTAAAATGGATTTCACGGAAGGCGGGCCAACCCATGCTCCCAAGTTTCCGCTGCCTTCTAACTTTGACTTTTTGCTCCACTACGGTGTAATTTTTTCTCATGAAACCGTTCTGAATTATGTTTCTCTAACACTCAATAAAATGGCGTGGGGGGGGATCTATGATCAGGTTGGTGGTGGATTTTCGCGCTATTCTGTGGATATGCTTTGGAAGATTCCACATTTCGAAAAAATGCTCTATGATAACGGACAATTGCTTGGAACCTACGCCGCTGCCTACCGCTATGATCCGCAACCTGAGTATTTACGCACTTTAGAATCTGTTTTGCGCTGGCTGGAACGTGAAATGACAAGTCCGGAAGGAGGTTTGTTTGCTGCTCAGGATGCCGATTCTGAGGGTGTAGAAGGAAAATATTACGTTTGGGACCAGGATGAGTTGAAATCGATACTGGGAAAGGATTATCTCTGGTTTAACTCACTTTTTAATCCGCAGAACAAAGGTTTTTGGGAAGAAAACCAATGGGTTCTGATTCGCAATGAAAGCTGGGAGTCTTTTTTAAAGAAGAATCCGGATATCTCCGTTCAAAAAATCCAGCATTGCCTGGATTCGTTATACGACGTTCGAAAAAAACGGATTAAACCCGGAACTGATACAAAATGTTTGACTGCGTGGAATGCAATGACCGTTACAGGATTGTGCCAGGCTTTTATCGCAACTTCTGATGTATCCTTCCTGAAAATGGCGCTGCAGATCGGTAAATGGATCATTTCATTTCAAGTTCAGGACAACGGGAGATTATGGCATACACGTCAAAACGGGAAATCTTTCATTGACGGTTTTTTAGACGATTATGCGTTTACAATAGAAGCGTTCATTCAATTACAGCAAGTTACGGGTGACCATACCTGGTTGGAGCGAGCCGCTGAACTGGAAAAAATTGCACGCGAGTTGTTCCTGGACGAAAAAACCATGATGTATTTCTTTTCTTCTTCAGAAACCGAACTCATAGCCCGTAAAATGGAACTGAATGATAACGTGCTGCCCGCAACAAATAGTGTTATGGCACATAATCTTTTAAGCTTAAGCCATTTGAATAATGAGTATGCATTTGAAAAACAGGCTGTACAAATGCTTCACAATATGCTGGAGGGAATGGAAATGTACGGATCAGGATATTCTAATTGGGCGCTGTTGTTATTGAGATTACAACACGGTTTGAGAACAGTGGAGGTTCCAAAGAACAAAAAAGATGAAGTAATTTATCTTATCTCGCCATTTTTACTCGCTGTTTACGTTGATTCTGAATTTTTCAGAGTTTGCGGCGCTGGCCGATGTTCTTTAGAACTCAATACAATCGAAGAGGTGCTTCTGGAATTGGAATCTGTAAATCAATAATTCCTGACAAAGAGATTAACCCGGAATTTTCAGAGTTTGACCTACCTGAATCATGTCCGAACGCAGGCCATTCGCCTTTTTGATCTTCGCGATACTTGTGTGGTATTTTTCCGCAATTTCGGATAACGTGTCACCCGATTTTACTTTGTATTTGCGATAACTGGTATTTGCCGGCACCTTTTTTACTGCGTTTACTGCTGGTGCTGAGGTAATGGTAGTTGTTGTTGCAGTTGAAACTGATGACGCAGTGGATTCAGGCTTCACTGA
>CBFGMW010000469.1:0-2877 GCA_965649925.1 uncultured Fluviicola sp. | reverse complement strand
TAGGATTCAGGTATATCTTCTTTACGAAGGTTAAGAAGTAATCGCCGCTTGAAGTTGTGTCGGTTTGGGCGTTTGTGTAACCAATTGTTGCAAGACAAAGAAGAAGTAAAAACTGTTTCATAATTCCTTTCATAGCTTTTAGTAGATAGAAGTGTTGATCTGAAAATCCTGTAAATGTATTCCGATCCATTTTTGAGCTTTCAGTAATTCTTCTGTCGGATTTCCTTCAATCTCCCCAATACGGTTGATCTTTACAGGAAAATCTTTCACATGAGGTGCAATTGCTTCAATGATCCGGTAAGCACATGGTATTTTGGTAGCATCATCGTTGTTGGCGCTGCTGCAATTCTTTTCATCGTTTAGTATTTCTTTCAGCAGACGCTTGTAGATTTCCTGGTCCTTAGTATAAATGGCATTCTGAAGATTATTGATAACGAATTCGTCTTCTATGGTCAATGTCTCTAATTTGGTGAGGTATTCTGTTTTTGCTTCAGAATCTCCTAAGCGAATCAAAGCCAGGTTCATGTAAAATTGCTGGTCTTTTTTCAAAGGATACAGCAATGTCATCGACTGCAGATAATCGATATCGGAATGCTCGCCGACAAATCCTAAAAGCAGCATAGCTTCTTTGCGCTCAACTTTCGGGAGTGCCAGGTAATCACGAATTAAACTGATCTGTGATTCTTTAAAGCAATCTTCGGAATACTTGATCAATTGCCCGAAAACCGGCTTCGATTCTTCCAAAGGAAGTTTTTCCAACGCTGTAAAAAGTGCATCAACCTGGGCTGCGCGTTCGGGCAAACCTTTGTGCTTCTTTTCCAATTGCTTGATCAGCTGAAAACCAATAACCCGGTTCTTTTGTGTAGAATCAGCGAAGTATTTACCAATAGACCTCCCTACTTCCGCCTGATTGACTTCTGCCAAAACACTGGTCAATAATTCGGTATTTTTCAAGTCACTTTGCAACAGCTGGAAAACAGTAGTCTCAATAGTCAGTTTTGCCGGCTTTGTTTGACTGAAAAGCGATCCGGAACTCGTTAAGAGAATCCCGAAAATCAAAAAAATGCGCATTGTTTTTAGATATAAAATCATTTTTCCTGAACTAAGAACTACGAGTTGTCGGCTCTGCTGCCTAAGTCGTAATCCACATTAATACTTAATCCACAGCTGATACCAACTATTGTTACTTCACCTGCCAAACCTCCTTTAAGTGTTCCTTCAGGTGCAGCTTTGTAATGTCCGTAACCTGAGAGGGATATTCCGGCTATTGTGAAATGGTGAACATCACCGTCGGAACTGTATTTATAATCAATTCCAATGTCTGCGCCCATGCTCAGGTACACGTAAGCTTCATTCAAACGGAAATCAGGCTGAAACTGGAGATCTACGTAAGCATCGAGATAAACCCAGAATTCCGCCGAACCACGCGCGTAAACAACACCAAAGTCAATCCACGGCGATTTAGCCTTGATATCGATATTCAATGTGAGACCGGCTTTCAAACCTTCGTTCTGCGCTTCAATGAATGTGGTAATGGCCAGCCAGTCTTTACACAATAATTTAGCATAGATAGGCTGTTGCTGAGTTCCGGCACTGATTGCCCAGGTGTTGTTCAGACCATCGAAGTTGAACCTGATTGTTCCGCCGGCACAGAGTAAAGGCTGAGTATGGAAAACTACATCGATCTGACCTTTAAATGTTTTGATATTGCTGTAATACCCCATTATTCCGGTTGCAGTGGCGAGTGGATTGGAATAACTTCCCTGACTTCCGCTTCGATGCGCCACATCTGCCAATGTGTACATTTCCATTGCCCAGTCTTCATTGTTAATGATAACCTCGAGCTGCATTTCCAGTCTGAGTAATTTCCCGTGTGACGCAAGATCGGTAAAGGTAAACCCTACTCCCAGCCCCAGCTTATTGTCTCTGCAGGGCAAAGGAAATGCGGTTGGACTGGACTTTTGCATGTGGTGATAGGCAAATCCTTCTATGCCGTTTAGTTCAAGCGGAATCGGGCTCAAAGGGATTTGCAGTCCGCTGACTTCTAGGCTTGCAAACCAGTAGCTGTAAAGACTTGTGTCGACCGGGATGTTTCCGCTTGGCGGATTAGCTGTTATTGCTGTTGTTGAGAATGTTGTTTTTCCGGTAATGAAAAGTGCAGCAACCGCAACGCCTTTTAATTTAGCCGGTTTTTTGAAAGCAACAGCCACAGATGCACGCCAGTGATCACCGTATTGCGGATCGTCTTCTGTATGTTTCAATTGCCCGCGAATGTCGCAGGCAGAAGTTTTGATTTCGATATTTGTAGGGTCGAACTGAACAATTCCGGTTAAGTCTCCGCTTGCAATTTTTTCATTCAGATTGGAGAAATCGAAGCTGACATTCGACATGATACCATCCAGGATTCCGGATTCAAAGTTGTCGAATACCTGGTTCAGTCCTGCTAGTAACAAGGTAGAAACTCCCTCCTGTGCGGCGTGATCTAAAATACGCTGACGAACTTCGTTCCAATCCATGTTTTGATAAGCATCGGTCACTAAACTTCTACCCGTTTTCAAAATATTGTCAATGCTTCCGCTTCTCTTGAAGGTTTCAACCAACGTGTCCTTCATATCGTTGAACAGCGTTCCGGCATCTCCGATTATATTGCTCAGATTGATGTCGGCATGAACTCCATCCATAATGAAGGCTTCACCCACATATTTAATCTGATCTGAAATGAAAGATGTGATTTGATCAGTAAGCGCGCCCTGGATAAAGCTTGTTACCGGAAGTGTGATGTTGGTGTCGATAGAACCATAAATATTCAGAACGATCTCGTTTCTGATTTCCAGTTTTACGTTTTGAATAATGGATTTCACCAGATTCTGAACAACG
>CBFGMW010000468.1:0-2879 GCA_965649925.1 uncultured Fluviicola sp. | reverse complement strand
TATCTCCCCATGCTTTCAACGCACGTGGTGTGTCTTTAAAGTTACTCAATCCGCGTTTTTCAGCTTCCTTAACCCACTCATCGCCATATCCATTACCTTCAAAACGAATTTTCTTAGAGTCTTTGATCAATTGCTGTAATTCTTTCAAAATAGCCTCGTCTTTTGCTTCGCCTTTTGCAATACGAGCATCAACCAAAACTTTGAAACGATTTAATTGCTGCGCCATAATTGTATTCAAAACAATCATTGCAGAAGCACAGTTTGCAGAAGAACCAACCGCACGGAACTCGAATTTATTTCCGGTAAATGCAAACGGGGAAGTACGGTTACGGTCTGTATTGTCAAGCATAATTTGAGGAATCTTACCGATGTTCATCTTCAATTCGGTTTTTTCCTGCGGCGACATTTTACCTGCCTTGATATTTTTCTCCAATTCATCCAAAGTATTGGATAACTGAGAGCCAATGAATGTAGAAATGATTGCCGGCGGAGCTTCGTTGGCCCCCAAACGGTGGTCGTTACCTGCAGATGCGATACATGCGCGAAGTAAATCAGCATTATCGTGAATAGCTTTGATCGTATTCACGAAGAATGTTAAGAACTGAAGATTTGTTTTCGGGTTTTTACCAGGTTGTAATAAGTTAACTCCCGTATCAGTTGATAAAGACCAGTTATTGTGTTTTCCGGATCCGTTTACTCCTGCAAACGGCTTTTCGTGAAGCAATCCACGGAAATCATGTTTACGGGCAATTTTCTCCAGGATGTCCATCAACAACATGTTGTGGTCGTTTGCAAGGTTACATTCTTCAAAAATCGGAGCACACTCGAATTGATTCGGAGCAACTTCGTTATGACGTGTAGTCACCGGAATACCCAATAAGATAGCTTCTGTTTCGAACTCACGCATAAAAGCCGTTACACGTTCAGGAATTGAACCGAAATAATGATCTTCCAGCTGCTGTCCTTTTGCCGGAGCATGCCCGAACAAAGCACGACCGGTCATCATCAAATCCGGGCGACAGTTAAACAAAGCCTGATCAACAAGAAAATACTCCTGTTCCCAGCCCAATGTTGCGTTTACTTTCGTAACGTTTTTATCAAAATACTGACAAACTTCAACAGCAGCTTTATCAACCGCATGCAAAGCTTTCAATAATGGCATTTTATAATCTAATGATTCACCTGTATAGGAAATCATAATTGTTGGAATACACAAAGTCTTTCCAATAACGAAAGCAGGAGATGAAGGATCCCAGGCTGTATAACCACGAGCTTCAAATGTATTTCTGATTCCACCGTTCGGGAAAGAAGACGCATCCGGTTCCTGCTGAACCAATAATTCTCCGTCGAAACGCTCAATTGCACGACCTGGCCCAACCGGTTTAAAGAACGCATCATGTTTCTCAGCAGTGGTTCCTGTTAATGGCTGAAACCAGTGTGTATAATGTGTCGCACCTTTTGTTAAAGCCCAATCTTTCATTGCAGATGCAACCTGATCAGCCATTTTACGATCTAATCGCGAACCGTTCTGAATAGATTCCACCATAGATTTGTATGCATCTGACGGTAAATATTCACGCATCACTTCCGTGTGAAAGACGTTTTTACCAAACAAATCTGAAATTTTCCCATCGTACTCAATGTGTTTGGGAGTTCTGTTTAATACATCTCTGTACGCCTGCAATCGTTTTGTAGCCATAAATTCAAAATTTTTGACAAAGTTACATTTTTCAGAGGGGTAAATCCAAAAAAAGTGTCATTTTTTATGAACACCCCCCCTATTTTTTAATACCATTCTCAATAAAAACATTAAAAATTCATTAATACGGCATATTTCATGGCAATTATCCGTTTCCAAATGGCAAATCGATTTAGTAAAGTGTTAAAAATCTATGGAAATTTTGAAATAAAATATTATTGTGTTAATTTGAGGATTCTTAAAAATCCTGAAAATCATGACATTACTCGAGTTAAATCCTGAAATAAACGCATTTCAGGGAGCAGCGAACAAATCACTCAATTGTCAGATGGTAATTGTACACTTCTTTTATGGTGTTTCAGACCTTTCTGCCCTGCATGTTCTTGAAGAAGAACTGGATTCTGCTGTTCAGCGCAATATGGTAGGTGAATACCACGGCAATGAAATGTCGTCAGACAACGGCGACGGATATTTATTTATTCTTGGCGACAATGCAGAGAAAATTTTCACCTGCATTAAACCGCTTCTTCAGAACTTCTATTTCATGGACCGTTCAATGGTCACATTGCGATCAGGAACTATGAATGATTTGTCAGCACAGGAGTTGAACCACGTCATTCGATTTTCTAAACTCAGTGATAATTGATAGCGAATTGCTTTTTTAACAACTTTTCTTTCTGCATACTTCACCTCGATTAACTGTGCAAAAAGGATACTATTTATTAGTTGAGTTCAGTTTCATTTAAAATGCAGTTTCTGACTGCATTTTTTTGTTTTTAAAGGTTATTTTTGACGAAAAAAAAACATGCGAGCAACTTTACTTCTTTCCACTATTCTTTTAGCAGGCATTGCCTTCGGACAAACCCCGAAATCAACTATTGACTTTTCAGAATACATGAAAGACCTCACTAAATCAGAATCAGACGGCGGACAGATCACCATGAGTATTTGGATGCCTTCCAATTACTGGGATATTGCAACTAAAAACAATCCTGATTTCGATAAAGAAAGTGTTGAGTTACTAAAATCGTTTATTGGCGGATATACATTAATGATAGTTTATTCCGGAAAAATGGACGTTGATAAACAAATTTTTGTTTCGGAATCAGAATCTAAAATCAGGAACTCGGTTTCGCTGGAATATAATAACAAAAAGTATAAGCCGCTCTCTCCTACCCAG
>CBFGMW010000467.1:0-2889 GCA_965649925.1 uncultured Fluviicola sp. | reverse complement strand
ATTTATGACGATTGTTTTATTCCCGTCGTGAAAAATTGTAGCTTCCTGCTGCGATTTCAATTGCGGGTCCAGAATTATTCTGATGGGTGATTTCCCATAAAAAGCGCGGGTTGTAAGACTCGGATTGTCGTTTATTACGGTATTTCTGCCTACAAGAATTGCGTGTTCTCTTCCGCGGCTGTTGTGGGTGAATACCTGGGACGATTTCCCCGAAATCCAGTTGATCTCACGAGCAGAATTTCCGTTTCGGTCAATATCAATGAATCCATCTGCGCTTTCAGCCCATTTAAGAAAAATATAGGGACGTTTCTCCAGGTGAAGCATAAAAAAACGACGATTCAAATGAAGCGCCTCATCTTGTAAAACACCAACAGTAACATCAATTCCTTTATCGCGTAATTTACTGATTCCAAGTCCTGCAACTTCTTCGTACGGATCTCTTGTAGCTACAACAACGTGTTTAAACCGGTGATAGGCAAGCAAGTCGGCGCAAGGCGGTGTTTTTCCTGTATGTGCACAGGGCTCAAGCGTAACATAAATAGTAGATTCCTTGAAAAGTGAATGATCTTTCACGGAATTCACCGCATTTACTTCAGCATGCGGTCCGCCAAATTTCTCATGATATCCTTCGCCTATTATTTTATCGTTGTGAACTATTACAGCACCAACCATTGGATTCGGGGCGACGGAACTACCACCTAATTTTGCTAGTTGCAATGCGCGCCACATATAATTTTCATCCGTCGACATCATCGTGAGTTTAAAAGTTCGCCTTTCTTAAAAGTACACTAAAACTTTTAGATTTAATAAAGGAAAATGTAGTTTATTGAATATCTTCGAGACGAAAAATTACTTATGAATAACACCCTTTCTTATAAACCGTTATGGTCGTTGCCCGTTATTATTGCTGCGCTTGGCTATTTCGTAGATATCTATGACCTGCTCTTGTTTGGAATTGTGCGTGTGCCGAGTTTACAGGGGCTTGGTTTCAATGAAACGGAAGTTACTCATGTAGGAACAATGATCGTGAACTGGCAAATGGGAGGTTTGTTGCTTGGTGGTATTTTATGGGGAATTCTCGGTGATAAAAAAGGCCGGTTATCTGTTCTCTTCGGATCAATAATTATGTATTCAACAGCGAACGTTCTTTGTGGATTTTTGCCTTATTTTTCTGTTGATAAAGAAACGATTACTGTTATTTACGTCGGATTAAGATTTATTGCCGGAATTGGTTTGGCAGGAGAGTTGGGTGCTGGAATAACACTGGTTTCTGAAGTGCTTCCGAAAGAATTACGCGCCCTGGGAACATCGCTGGTTGCCGGGGTTGGATTGTCAGGGGCCGTAGTAGCAAATATAACCGTGAAGTTAACTCCCGACTGGAATATTGCTTATTTCATTGGCGGCGGAATGGGAATTGGTTTGCTGCTCCTTCGAATTGGTGTTTTAGAATCGGGAATTTTTGAGGAAACGAAGAAGTCGGGTGTTAAACGCGGAAGTTTTTTCATGCTGTTTACCAATTGGAACCGGTTTTGGAGGTATTTACGTTGTATTGGAATTGGTTTTCCGACCTGGTTCTGCATTGGAATTCTGGCAATGTTCGGAAACGTTTTTGGCGAAGCGTTGGGAATTCCTGGTGGAATAAATCCGGGTGATGCAATCATGTGGGGATACATCGGTATTTCAGCGGGCGATATTTTTAGCGGAATTCTGAGTCATTGGCTGAAATCGCGTAGAAAATCCATTCTCTGGATGATGGCGTTTACCTTGATTAGCGTAGTTTGGGTGCTCTCCGGAACAATTCATACAGCAAACATGTACTATTTCATGTGCTGCTGGTTTGGTTTTGGAACAGGTTATTGGGCAATGTTTGTTACAATTGGTGCGGAGCAGTTCGGAACCAATATTCGATCTACGGCAGCAACTACTATTCCAAATATGGTGCGGGGAACGGTTATCTTAATGACTATCGGATTTGAAGGACTTATGGATTCCGGATGGAGTGTTTTGGTTTCGGCAGGAATAGTCGGGTTTATTGCATTTGCAATCGGGATTTACAGTACCTGGAGCATTTCCGAAACGCACGGAAAGGATTTGGATTTTATAGAAAACTGAAAGTGACTACTGAAATTAGTCGAAGTGCCTTTTCAATTCTTCATTTTAAATTTTATTTTATGAAATATATTTTATTAGTTTTTAGTGCTTTAGTGTTATTTAGCTTCACTAATACCTCAAAGGATCAGGCAAAGCTGGATGCTTTACTCGATAACTGGCATTTAGCTGCTGCGAAAGGTGATTTTGATGGTTATTTCGATGTAACAACCGACGATTTCGTGTTTCTTGGAACTGATCCAACCGAACGCTGGACAAAAGAAGAATTCAAAACATTCTGCAAACCACATTTTGCTGATAGTTCAGGCTGGGATTTTAAGAAAATTAACAGGAATTGGGTGTTCTCTGAGAACGGGAAAATTGCCTGGTTCGATGAGAATCTGGATACGTGGATGAAAGATTGTCGTGGAAGCGGTGTGTGCATTAAGAAAGGCAAGACCTGGAAAATTGCGTATTATAATCTGACTGTTCTTATTGAGAATGATAAGACGAAGGAGTTTATCCAGTTACGTGAGAAATAAATGCCGAACTTCGATACAAATCTGCCGGGAGGCAGATTTGTATCGAAGTTCGGCATGGTGAAACAAAAAAAGAACGACTTTCGCCGTTCTTCATTTTTCCAAGGTGTTAGGTATATTCTTTTATTGTTGTACTTGAAATCTGAATGAATAATCGAATTCTTTTCCGATCAGATTTTCTGGAGCGCTGAATTTTAATCGTTTTACCTGTTTTTCAACTGCTTCACGCATTTCAGGTGAGTCAGACTCGATGGAAACTACT